>NZ_CP042582.1:5595000-5865246 GCF_008728835.1 Hypericibacter adhaerens | reverse complement strand
GCTGCCCCCGCTTAAAGCTGTCCTCATTCTTGCACCCAGGGCAGGCCGGCGGCTTTCCAGCCGCCCGCACGGCCACGATGGTGCTCAGCGTCGAGGGCCCCCTCGAACCCCTCGCTGACATTGAAGCAACGGCTGTAGCCCATGGCGGTGAGCGCCATGGCGGCTGCCTTCGAACGGGCGCCGCTGCGGCACAGAAACAGGACGGGCGTGTCCTTGTCGGGAAGCACCTTCGCCAGCTCGGCGGCGAAGGCCGGGTTCACCTGCATGGCGGGATAGTCCTGCCACGACAGGAACATTGTCTTCTTCCCGAGGCTCGACAGGTCCGGCACGCCGACGAAGCTCCATTCGGGCCGCGTGCGCACATCGACCAGTCGCACTGGCTTTTCCTGGCTCAGCATCTGCCAGGCTTGCGATGGGGAGACGTCTCCGGCGTAGCTCATGTTCGTGTCGCCCCGACCTTCGCTCGACGCTCCCCTGAAGCGCCAGAGTTCACCGAAAATCCGAACGCGCCGTCGCCACACCCGAGCGAAACCGCGTTCCGAAACCGATCAGTGGATGCGACCCGAACTTTCCCCGCGTTCTTGTAGTTTGTGCGCTGAGGATCGTTCGTATTGCCGAGTGTCGGATGTGCGGTCTCGTGGAAATTTTTTACCGCACGCTCGAACCCGCTGAGCCTCCCCGTCGACCACCGGGCGTCGACTCTACTCAGTTGGGTATGGACCACGCAATATGTCCGATAGGTGACGCGAGAAAAAAATCGCTTGCGTTGCCCATCAGCACAGCTTCCGCCGCGGCCCGCAGATGCGGCTTCGAAAAAATGAAGCGCGAGCAACAGAGAATTCGATTCTGCGATCATGCTTCCTTCGCGTTTGCCACAGCAGGGTCGGGGGCGATGCCGCGGGCCTCTCGCGCTGCGGCGAAGAAGGACGCAGAGGGAACGCAAAATGACAACGCGCGCCACCGATGGTGGCGCGCGTTGCCGTCAACACGATAGATGGTTCAGAGCGCCTTGATGCGTGCGCTGAGGCGCGACAGCTTGCGCGAGGCGGTGTTGCGCTGGAGGGCGCCGGTGCGAACGCCGCGCTGAATCTCCGGCTGCGCTTCCTTGAAGGCGGCCTGCGCCGCGGACTTGTCGCCGGCGGCGATCGCGGTCTCGAGCTTCTTGATGACGTTGCGCACACGGCTCACGCGCGCGCGATTCACCGCGGTGCGCCGCTCGGTCTGGCGGATGCGCTTCTTCGCCGACTTATGCTGGGCCATTGTGCCTGCTCTCTTAGATGCGGGAAGGGGGCTGCCCCTCCTGTTCGGGGGCGGCGGGTTATAGCCCCTGCCCCTGGCCCCGTCAAGGCTGGCGAAAGGCCCGAAAAATGAGCCTGCCGCAACGGTTTCTTAGCCTTCGAATCAGCGATCCTTGAAGTCCGGCTGGCGCTTCTCGACGAAGGCCGCCATGCCTTCCTTCTGGTCCTCGGTGGCGAAGGCCGCATGGAACAGCCGGCGCTCGAAGTGCAGGCCCTCGGCCAGCGTGGTCTCGTAGGCGCGGTTCACCGATTCCTTCACCATCAGCACCGCGGGCGCCGACATGGAGGCGATGCGATCGGCGAGCTTCATCGCCTCGTCCATCAGCTGCTCGGCCGGCAGCACGCGGCTGACGAGACCCGACCGTTCCGCTTCGGCGGCATCCATCATCCGGCCCGAGAGGCACATCTCCATGGCCTTGGCCTTGCCCACGAGGCGCGTCAGGCGCTGCGTGCCGCCCGCACCCGGCAGCACGCCCAGCGTGATCTCGGGCTGGCCGAACCTGGCGGTATCGGCGGCGAGGATGACGTCGCACATCATCGCCAGCTCGCAGCCGCCGCCCAGCGCGTAGCCCGCCACCGCGGCGATCACGGGCTTGCGGCACTGCGCCACACGCTCCCAGCCCTTGGTGATGAAGTCCGACAGATAGACATCGACGAAGCTGCGGTCCTTCATCTCCTTGATGTCGGCGCCGGCCGCGAAGGCCTTCTCGCTGCCGGTGATGACGATGGCGCCGATATGCGCGTCGCCCTCGAAATCGTTCAGCGCCTGGCCCAGCTCCTGGACCAGGGCGTCGCAGAGCGCGTTCAGGGCCTTGGGCCGGTTCAGCGTGATCAGGCCGACGCGGCCCTTCTTCTCGACGATGATGTTCTGATAGCCCATGATCTTCCTCGCTCTTCGCGCCGGAGGGTTCTGTCGCAGGAGAGGCTTCGCGGCCCCTCCGGCACCGGATTATTCCGGCGTGACGGTGAAATGGACGGTCAGGGGCCCGCTGCCCTTGACGAAGTCGATCGCGAGCCGCTCGCCCTGCCGGCGATAGCTGTGGCTCGTGGCGGCTTCCCAGCCCAGCTGCGGCAAGGTCGCGCTGTAGAAGTCCAGCACCTGCTGCTGGCTGACATCGCCGGTGGCATAGGCCTCGACGATCCGCCCGCTCGAGGAGCCGAAGGCGTAGCCCGAGCCCGACAGCTCCGTCAGGCCCGGCATCAGGGGAAGATCCTCCACGCCGGCCACGAAGCTGCCACTGTCGGAGGCGGCCCGGGCCACAGGGCTCGTCGTGCCGGCCACCGCGATGCCCGTCGCGAGCAGGAGCGCGCAGAAGAAGGCGCGCGGCAGGCGCCGGGTCCGACGAGGGGCGATCTGGCGATCCATCATGGGCGGTTCCTTACCTCAGCGCTGGCGGCGGGGACAGTAGAAAGTGGAGCGCCCGCCCTGGGTCATCCGGCGGATGCCGCCGGTGACCGCGATGTCACATTCGCAGGCCGGGCAAGCCTCGCCCTCATGCTCGTAGACGGCCCAGCGGTGCTGGAAATAGCCGAGCTCGCCGTCGGTCTGCACGTAATCCCGCAGCGAGGATCCGCCGGCGGCGATGGCCTCGGCCAGCACCGCCTTGATCGCCGCCACCAGCTTCTCGGCACGTGGGCCCTGGACCGTGCCGGCCTTGCGCTTGGGCGAGAGGCCGGCGCGGAACAGCGCCTCGGAGGCGTAGATGTTGCCGATGCCCGCGACCACACGCTGATCGAGGATGGCGGCCTTGATGGAGGTCGCCTTGCGGTCGAGCCGCGTGGCCAGCACGGCGCCGGTGAAGGCCGGATCGAGCGGCTCGGGCCCGAGGCCCTTGATCAGCTTGTGGCGCGCGAGGCCCGCCTCGCTCACCAGGTCCATCATGCCGAAGCGGCGCGCATCGTTGAAGCGGACATGGCCGCCATCGTCGGTCTCGAGGATGATGTGATCGTGCGCCTCGGGCTCGAGCACCGGGCCGTTGCCGATCAGCATGCGTCCGCTCATGCCGAGATGGCAGAGCAGGATCTCGTCGCCCTCGAGATGGATGAGGATGTATTTGGCGCGACGATCAACCTTGAGCACGCGCCGTCCCTGAAGCCGTGCGGCGAAGCCGCGCGGCAAGGGGAAGCGCAGATCCTTGCGGCGCTGCTGCACGCGCGCCAGCCGCCTTCCTTCCAGGCGCAGGGCCAGGCCGCGACAAACGGTCTCGACTTCGGGAAGCTCGGGCAAGGCGGAACGGCTCGGGCGCGGTTGGCGGGGAGGTCGGTCGATCGGGGCGGGAGCGTAGCGCGGCTGGGGGCGCCACGCTATGTTCGCCGCCATGCAACCTGTCGCCCCTGGAAACCCGCCCGGACCGGCCTCCCGTCCCGCCACGCCGGACCCCTCGGCCTCGCAGGACGAGGTCCGGGGCCAGACCCCACAGGCCGAGCAGGTCTCCTTCGGTTTTCGCGAGGTGCCGGCCGAGGAGAAGGCGGGCCTGGTGCGCGGCGTCTTCGACAGCGTGGCCGGCCGCTACGACCTGATGAACGATCTCATGTCGGGCGGAATCCACCGGCTCTGGAAGAAGGCGATGATCGACTGGCTCGATCCCCGTCCCGGCCAGACCGTGCTCGACGTGGCAGGCGGCACCGGCGATATCGCGCTGCGCATCCTCGAGCGCTGGGGCGGACCCGGGAAAGCGGCGGCCGCGGGCGGACGCATCCTGGTCTGCGACCTGACGCCGGCGATGCTGGCCCGGGGCCGCGACCGCGCCATCGATCGCGGCCATCTTGGCGGCATCGAGTGGATCGCGGGCAATGCCGAGGCGCTGCCGCTCGAAGCGATGAGCGTCGATGCCTATACGATCGCCTTCGGCCTGCGCAACGTCACCCATATCGACCGGGCGCTGGCGGAAGCGCGGCGCGTGCTGAAGCCGGGCGGGCGTTTTCTCTGCCTCGAGTTCAGCCATGTCGTGCTGCCGATGCTCGACCGCCTCTACGATCTCTATTCCTTCTCGGTGCTGCCGACGCTCGGCCGCGTCGTCGCCAAGGACGAGGCCTCCTACCGCTATCTCGCCGAAAGCATCCGCCGCTTCCCGCGCCAGGAGGACCTGGTCGCGATGATCGAGGCCGCGGGGCTGGCGCAGGTCCGCTATCGCAATCTGAGCGGCGGCATCGCCGCGCTGCATTCCGCCTGGCGCATCTGACGCCGTCATTCGGGAGCCTTTCCGCCCTTGATCCGCAGCCTGCGCAATCTGACCCGGCTTCTGCGCGTGGCCCATATCCTGGCGCGCCATGGCGCGCTGCAGCCGCTGGCCAATGCGCTCGAGGCGGCCGGCGGGCGCTCGACCTTCCTCGACATCGCCAAGCTCCTGTTCGGCCGCGGCATCGGCACGGGCCGGCCGGGCGAGCGGCTGGCGGCGGCGCTGGTGGAGCTCGGCCCCGCCTTCATCAAGCTGGGCCAGATGCTGTCGACCCGCACCGATCTCCTGGGCGCGCAGTTCGCGGCCGACCTCTCCACCCTGCAGGACCGCCTGCCGCCCTTCTCCTCCAGCATCGCCCGCGCCACGATCGAGGCGGAGCTGGGCCGCCCGATCGGCACGCTCTTCGCCAGCTTCGACGACCGCCCGATCTCCGCCGCCTCCATCGCGCAGGTGCATTTCGCGGTGCTGCCGCCCGCCACGGCGGCGGACGCGCCCGGGGAAGAGCCGGCCGTGAGCGGCGAGGTCGCGGTCAAGATCCTGCGGCCCGGGATCGAGCGGGCCTTCCGGCGCGATGTCGACCTGCTGCGCTGGGTGGCCGATCTCGTCGAGCGCACGCAGCCGCGGCTGCGCCGCTTCCGCCCCGTGGAGGCGATCGAGAGCTTCGCGCGCCAGGTCGAGTTCGAGATGGATCTGAGGCTCGAGGCCGCGGCGGCCGACGAGCTCGCGCATAACTTCGCCGACGATCCGACCTACCGCGTGCCCAGGGTCGACTGGACCCGCAGCGCGCGGCGCGTGCTGACGCAGGAACGCCTGACCGGCATCCGCATGGACGACCGCGCGGCCCTGATCGCGGCCGGCCACGATATCGACCAGGTGCTGACGCGCGCCGCCGCGATCTTCTTCAAGCAGGCCTTCCGCGACGGCTTCTTCCACGGCGACCAGCATCCCGGCAACATGGTGGTCGATGAGGAGGGCCGGATCGGTGCGGTCGATTTCGGCATCATGGGCCGCCTCGACAAGCCGACCCGCATCTATCTCGCCGACATGCTGCTGGGCCTGCTCGAGCGCGACTATCGCCGGCTGGCCGCGATCCATATCAATGCCGGCATCGTGCCGGAGACGGAATCGCGCGACATGCTGGCGCAAGCCCTGCGCGCGATCGCCGAGCCCGTGTTCGGCCGGCCGCTCAACGAGATCTCCTTCGCCCGGCTCCTGGGCCAGCTGTTCCAGCTGGCGGAGACCTTCGACATGCAGGTGCCGCCCCACCTGCTGCTGCTGCAGAAGAACATGCTGATGGCCGAAGGGGTCAGCCGGCAGCTCAACCCGGATCTCAATATCTGGACCCTGGCGCAACCGTTGATCGAGGACTGGATGCGGGAGAACCGGGGGCCGGAAGCGCGGGCGGCCGAGGCCGTGGAGAGCGGCATCGCCCTGTTCCGCCGCCTGCCGCGGCTCCTGCAGGCCCTGGAGCAGGCCGCCAACCGGCTGGCCCAGGAGAAGCCCCCCCGGCCCCTGGCGCCCCTGGGCACGCCCTGGTGGGTCTGGGCGGCCCTGGCGCTGGCCCTCGGGATCGCCCTGTTTCACTAGCTTTTGTGGGGATTGCTCCCGGGGCAGAGCCCCAGGCGGGCGGAGTCCGCCCATCCCCTTGACCCGACTGAAATACATTATACTTATCAATGTTATAGACACATGGATCCGGCTCGGGCCCAAGACAATCTTGGCGCGCGCAAGACTTGTGCTAGGACCCCTGCGCGCCTAGGTTAAACGCAGCACTGAACCGTGAAATTTCAGGAATTGCGCCAATGCTGGCGGGCAAACGCATCCTCCTCGTCATCGCGGGCGGTATCGCCGCCTATAAGAGCCTCGAGCTGATCCGGCGCCTCAAGGACCGGGGCGCCACGGTGCGAGTCATTCTCACGCGTGCCGGCGCCGAGTTCGTGACCCCGCTCTCGGTCGCCGCTCTCAGCGGCGAGAAGGTCTATGGCGACCTGTTCTCGCTCACCGACGAAAGCGAGATGGGCCATATCCGTTTGAGCCGCGAGGCCGACCTCGTGGTGGTGGCGCCGGCGAGCGCCGACCTCCTGGCGAAGATGGCGCATGGGCTGGCCGACGATCTCGCCTCGACCGCGCTGCTCGCCACCGACAAGGAGGTGCTGGTGGCGCCGGCGATGAATGTCGAGATGTGGGGCCATGCGGCGACGCAGGCCAATATCGCGACGCTCAAGCTGCGCGGCATCCGCCAGGTCGGACCCAACGCCGGCGATCTCGCCTGCGGCGAGGTCGGCTCGGGCCGCATGGCGGAGCCGCATGAGATCCTCGAGGCGATCGAGCGCTATTTCGGCCTCTCGGCGCCGCTGGCGGGCATAAGGGCGCTCGTCACCAGCGGCCCCACCCATGAGCCGATCGATCCGGTGCGCTTCATCGCCAACCGTTCCTCGGGCCGCCAGGGCCATGCCATCGCGGCCGCCCTCGCGCGGCGCGGCGCCACGACGCTCCTGGTCTCGGGCCCCACGGTCGAGCCCGACCCGGCCGGCGTCGAGGTCAAGCATATCGAGACCGCCGAAGAGATGTGGGCCGCCTGCCGCAACGGGCTGCCGGCCGACGTCGCCGTCTGCGCCGCCGCCGTCGCCGACTGGCGTCCGGCGCTCGCCGCCGGCGAAAAGATCAAGAAGGCGAAAGGCAAGGCGCCGCCCGCGATCGCGCTGACGGAGAACCCCGATATCCTCGCCGGCCTCTCCGCGGCCGGCAACGGCCGCCCGCGCCTGGTGATCGGCTTCGCCGCCGAGACCGAGAAGCTGGTGGAGAACGCGACCGCCAAGCGCCTCGCCAAGGGCTGCGACTGGATTCTCGCCAACGATGTGTCGCCCGGCACCGGCACCTTCGGCGGGCTCGACAACCTGGTGCATCTCGTGAGCGCCGCGGGCGTCGAGGACTGGCCGCGCATGTCGAAGCAGCAGGTGGCCGAAGAGCTCGCCGACCGCATCGCGGCCGAGCTGAAGAGAGCCTCGTGACGGCGGCCCTGAAGGTCACGCTGCAGCGGCTGGCGCACGCGGCGGGACTGCCGCTGCCCGACTATGCGAGCGCCGAAGCGGCCGGCATGGATCTGGTGGCGGCCGTGACGGCGCCGGTGACGCTGGCACCCGGCGAGCGCGCCCTGGTGCCGACCGGCCTCGCCGTCGCGCTGCCGCCGGGATACGAGGCGCAGGTGCGGCCGCGCTCGGGCCTCGCCCTCAAGCATGGCATCACACTGCTCAACAGCCCCGGCACCATCGATGCCGATTATCGGGGCGAGATCGGCGTCATTCTCGTCAATCTCGGGCAGGCCCCCTTCACCGTCGAACGGGGTCTGCGCATCGCCCAGATGGTGGTGGCACCGGTGACGCGCGTGGCCTGGGTCGAGGCCCAGGCCCTGCCCGACACGGCGCGCGGCACCGGAGGCTTCGGATCGACCGGCGTCGGTTCCAAGCCGGCCGCCGCCACCGGCCGCTAGCACGAACACGGAGGCCCGTCATGCTCCGACTGTCCAAGCGTCTCTTGTTCGCGATCGAGGCCGTCGTCGATATCGCCTATCACAGCGGCAACCGTCCGGTGCAATCCGGCGAGATCTCCGAGCGCCAGGGCATTCCGCGGCGCTACCTCGAGCAGGTGCTGCAGCATCTGGTGAAGAGCGGCATCCTCACCGGCCAGCGCGGCCCCCGCGGGGGCTACCGCCTCGCGCGCGAGCGACGACGCATCAGCCTGGGCGAGGTGGTCCGCATCATGCGGCAGATCGATCTGGTGCCCGATCCCCTGGCCGAAGGCGGAGGTTCCGTGATCGGTATGCAGGTGGTGCGACCGCTCTGGCGCGAGCTCCAGGATTCCATGCTGCTCGAGCTCGACAAGATCACGGTCGAGGATCTCTGCCAGCGCGCCCAGACCGCGGGCGTGCCGAGCAACGCCGCCGAACGGCTGGATTTCACGATCTGAGACCCGAACCGCTTGCCCAAACCGACATCATCGTCCGGCGCCGCCTCGGGTGCCGGCCCCATGAGGAGACCCTGACCATCATGACCGCCACCAAGACCGCCGTCGGCGCCTCGGCCCGGGAGCCGGAGTTTCGCGGCCGCATCTATGACAGCATCCTCGACACCATCGGCGCCACGCCGCTGGTGCGCCTCGACAAGCTCGCGCGCGAGGGTGGATCGAAGGCGGAGATCGTCGGTAAATGCGAGTTCTTCAACCCGCTGGCCTCGGTCAAGGACCGCATCGGCCTGGCGATGATCGAAGCGCTCGAGGCCGAGGGCAAGATCCGCCAGGGCACGGTGCTGGTGGAGCCGACTTCGGGCAATACCGGCATCGCACTCGCCTTCGTCGCCGCGGCCAAGGGCTACCGCCTGATCCTGACCATGCCCGAGAGCATGTCGGTCGAGCGGCGCAAGATGCTGAAGCTCCTGGGCGCCGAGCTCGAGCTGACGCCGGCCGCGCAGGGCATGAACGGCGCCATCCGCCGCGCCGAGGAGCTGGTGGCACAGATCGGCAATGCCGTGATCCCGCAGCAGTTCCGCAACCCGGCCAACCCCGAGATCCATCGCCGCACCACGGCCGAGGAAATCTGGCGCGACACCGGCGGCAAGGTCGATGTCGTCGTCAGCGGCGTCGGCACCGGCGGCACCCTGACCGGCGTCGGCGAGGTGCTGAAGCCGCGCCGGCCGGGCCTGCGCATGGTCGCGGTCGAGCCCGAGGACAGCCCCGTGCTCTCCGGCGGCACGCCCGGCCCCCACAAGATCCAAGGGATCGGTGCGGGCTTCATCCCCTCGATCCTCAACAAGGACCTGATCGACGAGGTGGTGCGCATCGGCAACGAGACCGCCTTCCGCACCGCGCGGCGCGTGGCGAGGCTCGAGGGCGTGCCGGTCGGCATCTCCTCGGGCGCGGCGCTCGCCGCCGCCCTCGAGGTCGGCGCGCGTGCCGGCATGGACGGCAAGCGCATCGTGGTGATCCTGCCCTCCTTCGCCGAACGCTACCTCTCGACCGCGCTGTTCGAGGGGCTGGAGTAGACGCACGCGACCTGCCGTCATCCAGCACTCTCGGCATCACCTCGCCCTCCCCTGTCATCCCCGCGAAAGCGGGGATCCATGGAAGGGCCCCAGCGCGGCATCGACATGGGCCCCCGCTTTCGCGGGGGTGACGATGGTGTGGGCGGCAGCGAAAGAAGCGACGGCAGAAACGGCATTCTCGGCTGAGTAAAATGGATCTCTCCGACACCCAGATCGAACGCTATGCCCGCAACCTGATCCTCGACGAGATCGGCGAGGATGGGCAGGAGAAGCTCCTGGCGAGCAAGGTGCTGGTGCTGGGCGCGGGCGGGCTGGGCTCGCCGCTGCTGCTCTATCTCGCCGGCGCCGGGGTGGGAACGCTCGGCGTGGTCGATCACGATGCGGTCGATCTCTCGAACCTGCAGCGCCAGGTGCTGCACCGCACCGAGGATGTCGGCCTCACCAAGACCGACAGCGCGGCCGCGGCCATCGCCCGCATCAACCCCGAGATCGCCGTCACGCGCCACAAGCTGCATCTCGACGCCTCGAATGTCGGGGATCTCATCGCCGGCTACGATCTCGTCGCCGACGGCAGCGACAATTTCGAGACCCGCTTCCTGCTCGCCGATGCCTGTCACAAGGCGAAGAAGACGCTGGTCTCGGCGGCCGTGGTGCGGTTCGACGGGCAGCTCACCACCTTCAAGCCCTATCTGGGACCGCCCCATCCCTGCCTGCGCTGCCTGCATCCGGAGATGCCGGACGAGGACGCCGTGCCGCGCTGCGAGCAGGCGGGCGTGCTGGGCTCGGCCGCCGGCACGATGGGCACGTTGCAGGCGACCGAGGTGGTCAAGGAGCTCTTGGGGCTGGGCGACAGCCTGTCGGGCCAGATCCTGCTCTATGACGCGCTCTCGGCCGTCTTCCGCAAGATTCGCCTGCCCCGGCGCGCCGGCTGCCCGGGCTGCGGCGGCTGAGGACGACCCGGATCGAACACCGTCGGGCTAAGCCGGGCGGTGCGCCTGGTCCCAGGCCGTGACCAGCGCCACCAGCTCGGCGAGCGCCTCCGGATAGCAGAGATTGGGATTGGCGATGTTCTTGGTCGGCCGATATACGGCGCCATCGGACACCGCGGTCAGATCCGACCATCCCGGCCGCGCCGGGACGGGATGGGTCATCGCGTTCGGACAGCCGTTGCAATCGAACGCCAGCACCATATCGGGCTGCGCGTCCCGGATGGCCTTGAACTCGGTCCAGGCCACCGTGTCGCCGGGGCTGGCGAACAACGGCTCGCCGCCGCTCAAGCGAATCAACTCGGGCGCGAGATGTCCGCCCGCCATGACGAATCGTGCCGGATTGGCGAACCGGCGCTTCGGATCGGGATCGTATTTGATGCAGACGCAATATTCGAACAGGACGGTCGGGCGGCGGGCCGGCGCGATCCGGCCGGCGAGAACGGCGTCGCGCTGCGCTGCCAATCGCGCCACGATGTCCCGTGCCGTTTCCGGTTCGCCGACGATCTCGCCGATCGCGAGGATCTGGCGATCCAGGTCGGCCAAGGTGCGGATATCGAAATTGTGGAACGCGTCCGGCCCGAGGCCGAACATCCCGGCTTCATAGGCATCGAGCGTGCCGGTTCCGGATGCCAGAACCATGTCCGGCCGGAGCGCCATCGTCTGCTCGCGATCCGCCTGGGGCCAGCCGCCGACTTCCGGCAAGGCTTCCCAATGGCGCAGCCGCGGCGCGACCGCATCCGCCGACAGGCCCCAGACCTCGAGATAGCTCCGAATGGACGGCAGGCAGTAGTGGGTGCGCCCGACGACCCTGTCATCGGCGCCGAGCGCGAACAGAATCATCGAGACGTTGGGGGACAGGGAGAGCAGGCGCTGAGGTCGGCTCATGCTGGGTTGCTGGCCTCTGGCTCTTTCCCAATCCTTCGATACGCGCTGAAACGAAGCACCGTCACGGTGCCGTGGCGATCGGCTGGTCGGTCGCGAGCGCTTCAAACTCTCGATGCATCCAGTCGCGCTGCGGCAGGATTCCGCGGCGCGCCGGCGCCGCGAAGCGGGCCTCGATGAAGAGCTGCAGGATCAGGCTCTTGCGATGGTCGCCCTGCTTCAGCCCTTCGCCCGCTTCGACCAGCAGCAAGGCGCCGGCGAGGATGTCGGCCATCAGCGCCATGAGGCGGCGCGCATGGCGCTGCGCTTCCACCGGGCCGCCGCGGATCAGCGCCAGCGCATCCTGCCAATCCTTGAGCGCCGCGCTCACGGTCTGCGCCTGGCCGCCCAAGGGGCCCGGTGCTGCCGCCAGCATCGCCGCGATACGGTTGGTGAAGACCTTGTCGCCGCCATAGCGGCCCGCGACCAGCCGCAGGATCTCCAGGGCCTGGATGTTGGCGGGCCCTTCCCACACCGTCATGACCTGCGCGTCGCGCAGCAGGCGCGGCGTGACGTGATCGTAGGTATAGCCGTTGCCGCCGATGATCTCGATCGCGCGCGAGCAGGCACGGATCGCATCCTCGCCGGTCATGTATTTGGCGAGCGCCGTCGCGAGCCGGAGCCAGACCCGCGTCTCGTCGGCGTCGCCCGCGCGGGCGCGGTCGGCGATATCGAAGCTCCGCGCCGCCTCGAAAGCGAGCGCCGTCCCCGCCTCCAGCGTCACCAGGATCGCCAGGAGCTCGTCCTGCACCATCGGATAACGGACGATGGCGTCGCCGAAGGCCTGCCGCTCCGCGGCATAATGCAGGGCCTCGACGAAGGCGCGGCGCTGCAGCCCGGCCGAGGCCAGGGCGTTGTGGATCCGGCTGAACTCGAGCGCGGCCATCATCAGCGCGAAACCGTCGGGCGGCGGCGCCACCTCGAGCGCCCAGCTCTCGGTGAGATCGACCTCGGCGGTGGGCACGCCGACCGTGCCGAGCTTGTCCTTGAGGCGGCGGAAGCGCATCGGGTTGAGCCCGCCGTCATCGAGCATGATCGGCACCAGATAGAGCCCCAGGCCTTTCGTGCCCGCAGGCGCCCCTTCGGGGCGCGCGGTCGCCAGGGAGAGCCCGCCATCGGCGTTGCTGACGAACCATTTGAGGCCGTTGAGCCGCCAATGGTCGCCCTCGGCGCGCGCCACCGTGGTGGTGCCGCCGACGTCGCTGCCGCCGTGAAGCTCCGTCGCCCAGGTGCCGGCCGTCAGTGCCTCGCCGTCCATCCGGGTCAGACGCTCGCGATAGCGCGCGCGAACCGCGGGCGGGCCGTAGCGGTCGAGCACATAGGCAACCGCCCCCGTCATGCAGACGGGACAGTGCAGCGAGACATCCGCCTGGGACAGCAGATAGCCCATGGCGAAGGTCACCTCGAATGGCGCCGGATCCGAGGCATAGTTGAGGCCGATGACGCCGCGCCGGTAGGCCTCGCGCGAGGCCGCCGCCCAGGCCGGGTTGCGGGTGATCCGGTTGGCGACGCGGCCTTGCGCGTCGTAGGTCTCGAGGTAGGGCGGCGCCTCGCGGTCGGTATAGGCGGCGGCGCGGTCGACCGCGTCGCCGACCCAGGCGCCGAACTCGCCCAGCATCGGCTCCCAGCGCGCATAGTCGTTCCCCAGCGACCGCTTCAGCAGGCGCTGCAGATTGAGATCGCTACGGAAGAAGTCCTTCTTGTCGGCGAGCCGCATGACCCAGATGACGGATGCCGACGGGCATCCGCTCAGAACATCGTTTCGAGCACCCTATCGGGCGGCTTGTGGCCGTCGGCGAAGGTCTTGATGTTGATGATGACCTTCTCGCCCATATCGATGCGGCCCTCCATCGTGGCCGAACCCATATGCGGCAGCAGCACCACATTGTCGAGCTTCAGGAGCTTCGGATTGACGGCGGGCTCATGCTCGAACACGTCGAGCCCGGCCCCGGCCAGCTCGCCCCCCACCAGCATGCGCGCCAGCGCGTTCTCGTCGATCACCTCGCCGCGCGAGGTGTTGACGATGTAGGTGTGGCGCGGCAGCAGCTTGAGGCGGCGCGCCGACAGCAGGTGATAGGTGGCCGGCGTGTGCGGGCAGTTGATCGAGATGATGTCCATCCGCGCCAGCATCTGGTCGAGGCTTTCCCAGTAGGTCGCCTCGAGCTCGGCTTCGAGATCCTGATGGACCCGGCGGCGGTTGTGGTAATGGACGGCGAGACCGAAGCCGCGCGCGCGCCGCGCGACCGCGGTGCCAATGCGGCCCATGCCGACGATGCCCAGCCGCTTGCCCCAGATGCGATGGCCCAGCATCGAGGTGGGACCCCAGCCCTTCCATTGGCCGGTGCGGATCAGCCGTTCGCCCTCGGCCAGGCGCCGGGGCACCGCCAGGATCAGCGCCATGGTCATGTCGGCGGTGTCCTCGGTGAGGACGCCGGGCGTGTTGGTGACGGTGATGCCGCGCTGGCGCGCCGAGGCGAGATCGATATGGTCGACGCCGGTGCCGAAGGACGCGATCAGCCGCAATTTGGGACCGGCCTGGGACAGAACCGAGGAATCGATCCGGTCGGTGACCGTCGGCACCAGCACGTCGGCGGCCTTGATCGCCTCCACCAGCTCCCCCTGCGTCATGGGGCGGTCATCGATGTTCAGGCGAACATCGAACAGCTCCATCATGCGCGTCTCGATCGGATCGGGCAGCTTGCGGGTTACGACGACGACAGGTTTGGGAGGCATCGGGCCCGATCACGAGGAATGGTTGGTGGGAAGCCAGCCGGTGCGGCGCCCACTCTACCAAGCGGGGCTCGCGGTCTGCCATAGCAAGGGTGCCGGGGCTTGTCCAGCCGAGGGCCGGCCCTGTCACCGGCCGTCCCGTACGGGGTGCGACAGCTTGCCCGAAAGGGGGCTCGCCGATCGGCGCCTGCCGAACTTGACCCGGGCGCCAGAGCGTTCGAATCTGCGAATCGGCGATTGCAGTTCGATGATGGAGATCGGGTGATGAAGCGGGCCCAGGGGCATTCCACCGGCGCGCGGCGGCGCGGCGGGCGTGGGGTGGCAATCTTCCTCCTGACGGCGATCCTGATAGCGACGGGATGGGGCTTGGTTCCGGAACTGAGCGGCGGCCCGGCGCTGGCCGCGGGCAGCAACCCGTCGGGCCTGCCGATCCCCCGGTTCGTCTCGCTGCGATCGAACGAGGTCAATCTGCGGACGGGGCCCGGGCTGACCTATCCGATCGACTGGATCTACAAGCGCGACGGCATGCCGGTCGAGGTGATCGAGGAGTTCGACACCTGGCGCAAGATCCGGGACTGGCAGGGGACCGAAGGCTGGGTCCATCAGAGCATGCTCGACGGCAAGCGCGACTTCCTCATCACCGGCGAGCAGCGGATGATGCGCCTGGCGCCCGAGATGGATGCGAGGCCCGCCGCCCGGCTGCAGCCGGGCGTGATCGGCCAGCTCCTCTCCTGCGAGCAGGAATGGTGCCGGGCCGATGTCCAGGGCTATCGCGGCTGGCTCAAGCGCGAATGGTTCTGGGGCGCTTATCCGAACGAGACGTTCTGAGCCGTCGGGCGGCCGCCCGCGCCGAGCAACCCCCTCCCTGCCCTCCCCCTGAACGGGGGAGGGGATGATCATTTCAATCTTGCGGCTTTTTACTGATCTCCCGTTCGGGGGAGGCGGCGCGATCCCGACCCGGGGCGATGCAAAGCCTCAGTCGAAATCATCCGCGAGCGCCGCGCGCACGGGCTCGGGCGCGACTGCGATATGGCCGTATTGCGGGTGCGAGAAGCCCACCAGGACGCGGGCTCCCGGCTTGCGGAAAGCCGCGATCTGCTGAGGCTGGAACGGGAAGTGGATGAACTGCACGGAGGAGGCCTTGCCCTCGTCCGTGGTGCGGTCCTGGTCGGCCTCCGGCACGCCCATGACGCGCGCGCCGTCGACCTCGATGAAGGCGCTGTTCTCGACGCCGCCGAGATGGCTCAGCACCGCCTTGCGCTTGTCGGGATCGTCGATCTCGAACAGCACCGTGGCCACCAGCTCGGCCCCCTTGGGGATGAGCGGGTTGTAGGCCGCGAGCTCGCCCGGGATCTGCTCTGGGCCGCCCTTCTCGATATAGAGCATCTCCTGCACCTGGAACCACATGCTCTCATAGTTCTCGAAATGCATGCTGCAGTAGGGCCCGATCTCGAGCCGGCGCAGCCGCTTGCGCTGGACCAGCGCCGTCCGCCGCTCCTTGCGCACCTTGGCATAGGCCTCGACGCTCATCAGGTCGTCGGCCGTGATCTCGCGCTTGCGCATCGTCATCCTCGCTGGTCAGAGCCCATAGGCTTGCGCCAACAGTTCGATCGGGTGGCGCGACTGGGTGGCCGCCGCCTGGCCGTCGGCGATCCGCTCCATGCCCTGCACGATATGGGCGCCGGCCAGCGGGCATTCGGAGGCGAGATGCGCCTTGCCGGCGTTCTGCGCCTGCCTCGCCACCGGCTTGCCCACCTTGAGCGCCGTCTCGAAATTGCCCTCCATCACGCCCCAGGACCCGCCATGGCCCGAGCAGCGCTCGATCACGGCGAGATCGGCCTGGGGGATGAGGCGCAGCATCTCGGCCGCCTTCTGGCCCATGTTCTGCGCCCGCGAGTGACAGGCGATGTGAAGCGCCACGCCGCCCTCGAGCGGCTTGAGGCCTGGCGCGATGCCGTTGCGCTTGGCGATGTCGACGACATATTCGGTGATGTCGAAGGTCGCCTGCGAGAGCTTCTTGATGCCGGCGTCGGCGGGCAGGATCAGCGGCCATTCGAACTTGAGCATCAGCGCGCAGGAAGGAACCAGCGCGATGACGTCGTAGCCCTTCTCGACCCAGGGCAGCAGCGCCTCGCTCACCTTGCGCGCGCCCTCGGCGACCTTGGAAATATTGCCCGCCTCGAGCTGGGGCATGCCGCAGCAGGCGGGATAGAGCACCTCGGTCTCGACGCCGTTGCGGGCCAGCACCTTGCGCGCCGCCTCGCCGATCCCGGGATTGTGATAGTTCACGAAGCAGGTGGCATAGAGCACGGCCTTGCGGCCGAAGCCGGGCGCCTCGCGATTGATCTCGGGCGTCTCCTGCCGCGCCTTCAGCATGAAGGTCTTGCTGTGGAATTTCGGCAGGGCGGCATGGCGGTCAACGCCGGCGACCTTCTCCATGAGAGGCCGTGTCAGGCCGTTCTTCTCGCTGACGGCCCAGTTCATCACCGGGCTCGCGACCGCACCGAGCCTGCCGTTGCGATCGGTCTTGCCCAGCTCGTCGCGGATCGGCTCGACATGGCCCCGCGCCCGCTCGGCCGCGCGGTAGCGCAGCATCAGGTGCGGAAAATCGAGATTGAACTCATGCGGCGGGACATAGGGGCATTTGGTCATGAAGCAGAGGTCGCAGAGCGTGCAGGCATCGACCACCTGCTTGAAGTCCTCGCTCTTGACCCCATGCATCTCGTCCGGCGAGGCGTCGACCAGGTCGAACAGCCGCGGGAAGCTGTCGCAAAGATTGAAGCAGCGCCGGCATCCGTGACAGATGTCGAAGACGCGCCGCATCTCGGCGTCGAGCTTCTCCCAATTGGTGAAATCCGGATCGTTCCAGTCGAGCGGATGCCGGACCGGCGGTTCGAGGCTGCCCTCTCTCATGGCGCGAACGTCTCTCTCGAAGAGGCTATGGGCGCCGCCGCCTCCCACCTTGCGGCCGGCGCGGGAACGGCGAACGGAAGGGCGGGGACCGCCCCGCTCTTCCGCTGACCGTCACGAGGCCGGCCGCTCGCGCGGGCCCGGCCTCTTTCGTCTAGCCCCGGCGCTTAGCCGAGGGTGTCGAGCGCCTTCTGGAAGCGGCCCGCATGGGACTTCTCGGCCTTGGCGAGCGTCTCGAACCAGTCGGCGATCTCGTCGAAGCCTTCCTCACGCGCGGTGCGGGCCATGCCCGGATACATATCGGTGTATTCGTGGGTCTCGCCGGCGATCGCGGCCTTCAGGTTCGGGCCGGTGGCGCCGATCGGCAGGCCCGTGGCCGGGTCGCCGACCGCCTCGAGGAACTCGAGATGGCCATGCGCGTGGCCGGTCTCGCCCTCGGCGGTGGAGCGGAACACGGCGGCGACGTCGTTGTAGCCTTCGACGTCGGCCTTCTGGGCGAAGTAGAGGTAGCGGCGATTCGCCTGGCTCTCGCCCGCGAACGCGGCCTTCAGGTTGCCTTCGGTCTTGCTGTTCTTCAGCGACTTCGACATGGCTGGCTCTCCCTTGCTTGTCGATGAGCTCTGGCTTGTCCGACGGGCGCCGGCCGCGACACCGGTCCGTCGGCAGCTGACAAATTAACTATCAGACGCAAGGCGTTTGTCAACAGATTAGAATACTTCAAAACTATGAGAAGGATTCGCAGTCGCAAAAAGGGGGCGGGAGGGAAAGCCGGCGACGCGCGCGCGGCGCACGCGCCCTCGCGCTATTTGCGCGGCTGTAGCCGGATGACGACGTCGACGCGCCCGAGCTTCGTGCCGGCGGGGGCCGCCGGCAGCCGGGCCAGCTCCACCTCGGCGCCGTCCACGTCCTGGAGCTCGCCATTCTCTTCGAAGAAGAAGTGATGGTGATCGCCGGTGTTGGTGTCGAAATAGGAACGGCCGGGATCGACCACGACCTCGCGCAGCAGGCCCTGGCGCGTGAACTGATGGAGCGTGTTGTAAACGGTCGCGAGCGACACCCGCATGTTGGCGCCGGCCGCCTCGGCATGAAGCTGCTCGGCCGTCACATGACGGAAACCCGGCTCGAACAGCAGCTTCGCCAGCGCCAGGCGCTGGCGCGTCGGACGCAGCCCTGCCTGCTTCAAGCGCTCGACAAGGGGAGCAAAGGGGCGGTTCGCACTCATGGTCGGCTGCTGGATCTCGTTCTGCCGAAAACGGCCGTCAGGACCCCATTGGGGATGATTTTGGAATAGTTACAAGCTAAATCAAGGGCGCCCACGAAGAAAATGACAAGGCCGTGACAGTCCTCCTGACCTCCCGGTCAGCATCGGTCAGTCGCCGGTCTGCAGCCGTTCCACGAGCTGGCGCACGGTCGGGATGAAGCCGTTCGAGTAGAAGGGATCGTCCTTGAAGCGGAAGGCGTTGTGGCCGGCGAACATGAGCTGGTCCTCGGTATGCTCCGAGTGGCTGATGGTCTGCAGCGTCTTCTGGATGCAGTAGGAGCGCGGATCGGCCTTCTTGCCCGTCGTGCCTTCCTCGTTCTCGGCCCAGTTCGAGAAGCGGCAGGCGGAGAGACAGCCCATGCAGTTGATCTGATCCTCGCGGATCTGGTTCGCGCGCTCCGGCGTCACCAGGATCAGCGTGGAATCCGGCGTGCGCAGCGCCTCGGTGAAGCCCTCCTCGACCCACTGCACGGCGCGCAGCTTGTCGGCGGCGGTGAGATAGACGAGGCGGTTGCGGGCCCCTACCGGGAACGGCCAGATATGCTCGCCCACCGTCGTCGTCGAGTAGGCGACCTGGCGCTCGGAGCGCTCCTTGAGCTCGTCGAGGAACGGGTTGCTCACGGCCGAGGAATAGAAGCCGGTCGGGCTGAAGCGGTTGAGGAACACATCGCCTTCGCTGAGCGTCATCAGCCGCCGCTTCCACGCCTCGGAGATGGGGCTCTCCTGCGTCAGCAGCGGGCGCGTGCCGAACTGGAACGCGACCGGGCCGATCTCGGGATTGTCGAGCCAATGCTCCCATTCGCGCAGGCACCAGACGCCGCCCGCCATGATCACGGGCGTGGCACGGAGCCCGAACTCGATCATGGTCTGGCGCAGCTCGGCCACGCGCGGATAGGGATCGCCCGGCTTCAGCGGGTCCTCGCTGTTGGAGAGGCCGTTATGGCCGCCCGCGAGCCAGGGATCCTCATAGACGACGCCGCCCAGAAGCTCGGGGAAGCGGTGATAGGCGCGCTTCCACAAGGCGCGGAAGGCGCGCGCCGAGGACACGATCGGATAGTAGAAGATGGCGTACTGCGCGCAGATCTCGGCGATCTTGTAGGGCATGCCGGCGCCGCAGGTGACGCCATGGATGAGGCCCTTGGCGCCCTCGAGCACGCCATGCAGCACGCGCTGCGAGGCCGCCATCTCCCACAGCACGTTCATGTGGATGCGGCCCTGGCCGTTGGAGGTCTCGTGCGCGATCTTCGCCTGATGGATGCCGCCCTGGATCGCGTAGGCGACCAGCTCCTCATGGCGCTCGCGCCGGGTGCGGCCGCGATAGACCTGCTCGATCAGCTTGCCGTCGGGATCGTAGGAATCGGCGTTGACGCCGGAGAAGGTGCCGACGCCGCCGGCGGCGGCCCAGGCGCCGGAGCTTTCGCCGTTGGAGACGGAGATGCCCTTGCCGCCTTCCACCAGCGGCAGCACTTCCTTGCCCGAGATGATCAGAGGCGGCAGCGGCTTCACTCTCTCACACTCTCCTGCTGGCTCGCGGAACCTGAACGGGGACCTTGGGTTCAGGCCGCGAGAATCGTATCCGGCCGGTCGGTTATGATGCAGTCGACCCCGGCATCAAGCAACCGGCGCGCCTGGCCGCGGTCGTTGACCGTATAGACCGCCAGGCCCAGCCCCGCCCGCTTAACCGCCTTGAGATCGGCCGGCAGATGGTCGCTCGAGAAATGGACCGAGCGGCATCCCAGCCGCCCGGCCTCGGCCCGCCAGATCTCGGGCGTATCCCAAATCAGGAGCCCGCGCGGCAGTTCCGGCGCGAGGTCGCGCGCCGTCACCATGCTCTCGAGCGCGAAGCTCGACAAGAGCGGCGCCTCCCGGCCCTTCGGCCAGCGCTTGCGCACCAGCTCGATCACGGCCGCCGCCGTCTCGACCTCGCGGCCGGGGCAGGGCTTGATCTCGATATTGGCGTTGAGCCCGAGGCTCGCAAGCCGGGCGATGGTCTCGTCGAGCCGAGGCACCCTGACGCCGTGCCAGCCCGGCCCGAACCAGGCGCCGGCATCGAGCTTCGCGATCTGCGGCCAGCTCGCCTCCGCCACGGGCCCATGGCCCGTGGTGGTGCGGTCGAGATCGTCGTCATGCATCAGGATGACGACGCCGTCCTTGGTCAGCTTGGCGTCGAACTCGACCCAGCGCGCGCCCAGGAGCGCCGCCCGCTCGATGGAGGCCAGCGTGTTCTCCGGCGCCGACGCGGCGGCGCCCCGATGGCCGATCACCTTGGGCAGGCGGAGCATGAGATCACCACCCCGGACGAAACCCGAAGAAACGCCCCCTTCCATGGACGGAAGGGGGCCGGTTCCCGTCGTCAGTTCGCGGCTGCGGCCTTCTCGGAGGAAAGGTCGGCGCCGGTCTGCTGATCGACCGCCTTCATGCTCAGCTTCACCTTGCCGCGGTCGTCCATGCCGATGCACTTCACCTTCACCACATCGCCGACCTTGACCACGTCGGAGACCTGCTTGACGCGGTGCGGCGCCAGCTCGCTGATATGGACGAGGCCGTCGCGGCTGCCGAGGAAGTTCACGAAGGCGCCGAATTCCATGATCTTCACCACCTTGCCGGTGTAGACCACGCCGATCTCCGGTTCCGCCACGATGCCGCGGATCCAGTCGATCGCGGCCTGCGACGCGGAAGCGTCGACCGCCGCCACCTTGATCGTGCCGTCATCCTCGATGTCGATCTTGGCGCCGGTGACCTCGCAGATCTCGCGGATCACCTTGCCGCCCGAACCGATCACCTCGCGGATCTTGTCCTTGGGGATGTTGATCACGGTGATGCGCGGCGCGTTCTGGCTCACCGCCTCGCGCGACCGCGACAAGGCCTTCGCCATCTCGCCCAGGATGTGCAGGCGACCGTCGCGGGCCTGGGCCAGCGCGATCTTCATGATCTCGGGCGTGATCGAGGTGATCTTGATGTCCATCTGCAGCGAGGTGACGCCCTCGGTGGTACCCGCCACCTTGAAGTCCATGTCGCCCAGATGGTCCTCGTCGCCGAGGATGTCGGAGAGGACGGCGAAGCCGCTCTTCTCCTTGATCAGGCCCATGGCGATGCCCGCCACCGGGCGCTTCAGCGGCACGCCGGCATCCATCAGCGCCAGCGACGAGCCGCAGACCGTCGCCATCGAGGAGGAGCCGTTCGACTCGGTGATCTCCGAGACGACGCGCAGCGTGTAGGGGAAATCTTCCTTCTTCGGCAGCAGCGGATGGACGGCGCGCCAGGCGAGCTTGCCGTGGCCGACTTCGCGGCGGCCGGGCGAGCCCATGCGGCCGGTCTCGCCGGTCGAATAGGGCGGGAAGTTGTAATGCAGCAGGAAGTGCTCGCGATACTCGCCCTCGAGCGCGTCGATGATCTGCTCGTCCTCGCCCGTGCCGAGCGTCGCGACCACGAAGGCCTGGGTCTCGCCGCGGGTGAAGACCGCGGAGCCGTGGGCGCGCGGCAGCACGCCCACCTCGCTGTTGATCTGACGGACGGTCTTGGTGTCGCGGCCGTCGATGCGCTTGCCGGTCTCGAGGATGGCGCCGCGCACGATGTCCTGCTCCAGGCCCTTGGTCAGCTTGGAGACGAGCTCGGCCTCGAAGCCCTCGGCGACGAGCGTCTCGACCGCCTGGGCGCGGACCTCGTCGACCTTCTGGGTGCGGGCCTGCTTGCCGGTCTCCTCATAGGCCTTGCGCATCGCGTCGCCCGCGACCGCCTTGAGGCGCATCTTGGCGGCCTCGTATTCGGGGCCCTTCTCCGGCAGCGGCCAGGGCTCGTTGGCGCACTGCTCGGCGAGCTCGATGATCGCGCGGATCACCGGCTGGAAGTTCTCGTGACCGAAGGTGACGGCGCCGAGCATGATCTCTTCCGACAGCTCGCTCGCCTCGGATTCGACCATCAGCACGCCTTCGTTGGTGCCGGCAAGCACCAGCTCGAGGCTCGAATTCTTGAGCTCTTCCTGGCGCGGATTGAGCACATACTGGCCGTCGATATAGCCGACGCGCGCGGCGCCGATCGGCCCCAGGAACGGGATGCCGGAGATGGTCAGCGCCGCGGAAGCGCCCACCATCGCGACGATGTCGGGATCGTTCTCGAGATCGTGGCTCAGCGTGGTGCAGACCACCTGGGTCTCGTTGCGATAGCCCTCGGCGAAGAGCGGGCGGATCGGGCGGTCGATGAGGCGCGAGGTCAGCACCTCCTTCTCCGAAGGCCGGCCTTCACGCTTGAAGAAGCCGCCGGGGATCTTGCCCGCGGCGAAGGCCTTCTCCTGGTAGTTGACGGTCAGCGGGAAGAAATCGACGCCGGGCTTGGGCGCCCGCTGGCCCACGACGGTGCAGAGCACGACCGTGTCGCCATAGGTCGCCATGACGGCGCCGTCGGCCTGGCGTGCGATATGCCCGGTCTCGAGGGTGAGCTTGCGCCCGCCCCATTCGATTTCTTTGCGGTAGATCTTGAACATTGAGTTGGGTCCTTAAAAATGGCCGGTGTTATGGATGCGCCGGACCCGCGCAAGCAGCGGGAGCACCCGCTGCTTGCGTCGGCCCGGCATAAGGCGCACGCGGCGCCGGCCGCTGCCGCGCGCGCTCTCCCTTTGATCGGATCGTGTCGTGCCGCGGGACGGCACGACGCTGGTTGCGTCTAGCGGCGCAGCCCAAGGCGCTGCACCAGCTCCTGATAGCGCTTGTCGTCGGTGCGCTTCAGATAGTCGAGCAGCCGACGGCGCTGGCCGACCATGACCAGCAGACCGCGGCGGGAATGGAAGTCCTTTTCATGGGACTGCAGATGGTCGGTCAGGTTCTTGATGCGCTCGCTCAGCACCGCGACCTGAACTTCCGGCGAACCGGTATCACCCTCTTGGCGGGCATATTCCTTGATGAGCGACTGCTTGCGCTCGGCCGTAATCGACATCGTGGCTGTTCCTTTCGTCTTAGAGATGCAACACGCGCACGGGGCGCAGGTCGCCGGCTTCCCAGCGGGCCAACGCCACCGGCTTTCCGCCGGCCATGGCGCAGACCAAGTCACCGCTGCGGATTGCGCCCAGCCGTTCGCGGTCGCTCGCGCGGAGCAGACCGACGGACTGGCCAGAACGCAGGCGAAGCGCCTCGGCGTCGGTCAAGGGGAGGGCCGGGATGTCGTCCAGCGCCGCCTCGACCGGTAACAGGTGCCCTGAGGCGGGCGGAATATGCCCCAGGGCCTTGAGCGATTCCAGAGAAATCGCCTGGGATTCCGTGAAGGGGCCGACCGCGATCCGCCGCAGGGCCGAGACATGGCCGACGGTCCCCAGCGCCAGAGCCAAGTCCCTGGCAAGACTACGCATATAGACGCCCTTGCCGGTCTCGGCCTCGAACTCGGCATGGTCGGCGTCAAGCTGCCGCACCAGTTCCAGCCGCTCGATCCAGACCCGGCGCGGGGCCAGATCGACCGCTTCCCCGGCCCGGGCCAGGTCGTAGGCCCGCTCGCCTTCGACCTTGATGGCCGAGAAGGCGGGCGGCACCTGATCGATCTCGCCCTGGAAGCGGGGCAGCACGGCCTCGATCTCGGCCTGGCCGGGCCGGCGGTCGCTGGTGGCCGTGACCGGGCCCTCGGCGTCGTCGGTCGAGCGCGCCTCGCCCCAGCGCACGGTGAAGCGATAGATCTTCCGGCCGTCCATTACATAGGGAACGGTCTTGGTCGCCTCGCCGAGCGCGATCGGCAGGAGGCCGGTCGCGAGCGGATCGAGCGTACCGCCATGGCCGGCCTTGTTGGCATCGAACAGGCGGCGCACCGCGCTCACGGCCTGGGTCGAGGTCATGCCCAGCGGCTTGTCGAGGACCACCCAGCCGCTGATCGGCTGACCCTTGCGGCGACGCGCCATGGCTCAGCGCTCCCCGCCCTCGTCGTCCCCTTCCTGGTCCTTGTCGGCCGGCGCCGTCAGATCGCGCGCCACGTCCGGCTCGCGGAAGAGCGCCTCGAGGCGCTGGGCGCGGTCGAAGGAATTGTCGGGCAGAAAACGGATCTGGGTGGCGAAGCGCAGCTTCAATTCGCGCGCGATCTCGCCGCGCAGATAAGGGGCCGCGTGATTGAGCGCCTGGACCAGCGTGGCGGCATCGCCGCCGCCGAAGGGCAGCACGAAGGCGGTCGCGTTCTTCAGGTCCGGGCTGACCTTGACCTCGGTCACGGTGATCCGCGCCTCGGCCAGGGCCGGGTCGTGCAGCCGCCCCTCGGCGAAGAGCTCGGCCAGCACATGCCGGATCTCCTCGCCCACGCGCAGCTGGCGCTGGCTCGGGCCCGAGCCCGCGCGCGATTTGCGATGTGCCTTCACCAAGAACGCCCTTCAGGCTCGTCCGGTCGCGGGGCAAGCCCGCGCCCGCCGGCTTCTTAAGCCAGCGTGCGCGTGACCTGCTCGATCTCGAAGCACTCGATCTGGTCGCCGACCTGGATGTTGTCGTAGTTCTCGAAGGCCATGCCGCACTCGAAGCCTTCCTTGACCTCGCGCACCTCGTCCTTGAAGCGCTTCAGCGTCTTCAGGCTGCCCTCGTGGATGACGACGTTGTCGCGCAGCAGACGCACCTTGGCGCCGCGCTTGACGACGCCTTCGGTGACCATGCAGCCCGCGACCTTGCCGACCTTCGAGATGTTGAAGACCTCGCGGATCGCGGCGTAGCCGAGGAAGCTCTCGCGCATGGTCGGCGCCAGCAGGCCCGAGAGCGCCGCCTTCACGTCGTCCACCACGTTGTAGATGATCGAGTAGTAGCGGATCTCGATCTTGTCGCGCTTGGCCATCTCGCGCGCCTGCGGGTTGGCGCGGACATTGAAGCCGATGATCATCGCGTTGGACGCGCGCGCCAGCGTGATGTCGGATTCGTTGATGCCGCCGACCGCGGTATGCAGCACGCGCACCGCCACTTCCTTGGTGCCCAGGCCCTGCAGCGAGGCGACGATCGCCTCGATCGAGCCCTGCACGTCGCCCTTGACGATGACGGGGAGCTCCTTCGCCTCGCCCTCGGCGATCTTGGCGAAGATGTCCTGCGCCGAGCCGCGCACGCGGGTCGCCGCCTCCTTGTCGCGCTGGACGCGCTGGCGGTACTCGCTGACCTGGCGGGCCTTGGCCTCGGTCTCCACCACCGCGAAGGTGTCGCCCGCCAGCGGCGGCGCCTGCAGGCCCAGGATCTCCGCCGGCGTCGAGGGGCCGGCCTCGGTCATGGGCTCGCCGCGATCGTCGAGCAGCGCGCGCACGCGGCCCCATTCGCCGCCCGCGACCAGGATGTCGCCCACGCGCAGCGTGCCGCGCTGCACCAGCAGCGTCGCCACGACGCCGCGGCCGCGCTCGAGCTTGGCCTCGATCACGGCGCCGGAGGCGGCGCGATCCGGATTGGCCTTGAGCTCCAGGATCTCGGCCTGGAGCAGGATCGCCTCTTCGAGCTTGTCGAGGCCCTGGCGGGTCTTGGCCGAGACCTCGACGGTCTGCACGTCGCCGCCCAGTTCCTCGACGACCAGCTCGTGCTTCAGGAGCTCCTGGCGCACCCGTTCGGGATTGGCCTCCGGCTTGTCGATCTTGTTGATGGCGACGATGATCGGCACCTTCGCGGCCTTGGCATGGTGAATCGCCTCGACCGTCTGCTCCATGATGCCGTCGTCGGCCGCGACCACCAGCACCACGATGTCGGTGACGTTGGCGCCGCGCGCGCGCATCTCGGTGAAGGCGGCATGGCCCGGCGTGTCGATGAAGGTGATCTTCTGCCCGTTGGGGCGGGTCACCTGATAGGCGCCGATATGCTGCGTGATGCCGCCGGCCTCGTGCGCCGCCACGTCGGTCTGGCGCAGCGCGTCGAGCAGCGAGGTCTTGCCGTGGTCGACATGGCCCATGACGGTCACGACCGGCCAGCGCGGCACCATATGCTCGGCCTCGTCGGCCAGGCCCTCGACCCCGATCTCGACGTCGGCCGCCGAGACGCGGCGCACGCGGTGGCCGAACTCGCCGGCGACCAGCTCGGCCGTGTCGGCATCGAGCGTCTGGTTGATGGTCGCCATGATGCCCATCTTCATGAGGGCCTTGATGACGTCGGCGCCGCGCTCGGCCATACGGTTGGCCAGCTCCTGCACGGTGATGGTTTCGGGGATGATCACGTCGCGAATGACCTTTGTTGAATCGCCCGCCGCCATGGCCAGGCGGCGTTCCTTCTCGCGGGCGCGGCGGACGGCCGCCAGGCTGCGCACGCGCTCGCCTGCATCCTCGTCCAGCGCCTGCGAGATCGTCATCTTGCCGGTGCGCCGGCGCGGCTCGTCGCGGCGCGCGACCGGTGCCGGCTTCGGCACCGCGTGGCGCACGGCGCCCGGCCGGCGGGCCCGGTCGGATTCCTCTTCTTCCGCCATCGGCGCCGCCGCCGCGGCGGGCTTCGCGGTCAGGCGGTGCGGCTTGGCCTCGGCTTCGCGCTCGGACGCCGGCGCGGGCTTCGCGGCTTTGGCTGCAGCGGGGGCGGCCGCCGACTCCACGGCCGCGGCCGGCTCGGGTTCCGGCTTGGGCTTCGGGCGGGCGGCTTCCTCGGCGGCCAGTCGCGCCTCTTCCTCGGCGCGCTGGCGGGCGGTCTCCTGCTCCATCTGGCGGCGGAGCTCGTCGTCGCGCTTGGCCTCGCCCAGCACCTTCAGGCGCACGGCGCGCTCGCTGTCGGTCAGGTGATGGGCCACCGTCGCCGGGGCCGGCGCTTCGGCCACGGCCGGCGCATGGCCATGCGGATGGCCGTCGGCGGGGGCCGTCAGCTCGGGCTCGGTCGTGACCTCGGTAACCTTGTCGCCATTGCCGCGCGCATAGGTGCGCTTGCGCTTCACCTCGACCGCGACGGTCTTGGTGCGGCCATGGGGAAAGCTCTGTCGAACCTGGCCGGCATCGACCGTCTTCTTGAGCTCGAGCTTGGGGCGGCTCAGCTTCAGCGGCTTCTTGCTGGCATCGGTGTCGTTGCTGCTGGTCATCGCGATAATCCGATCGGTCGTCAGTGGTTAGGTCCGGTATCAGGGCCGGCAATCAAGGCTTTGAGCCGCGCGGCGTCCAGCCGGAGCGCGCGGGCGAGCCCGCCTTCGCTGAGCGCGGCATGCACCACATGCTCGCGGCCCAATGCGGCGGCCAGCTCTGCGGCGGTGAAGAGATCGATGACGGCGATGGAGGGCCGGGAGGCCGGCTCCGTCGCCGTGCCCTTTATATGGTGAGCGCCGGCCTTGGCCGCCAGCCGGCGCTTGCCATCGGCCGCACCGTCCCGCGCCTCGAGCAACACTGATACGGTACCCCGCTCCAGCCAGGCATCCACCTTCTCGTAGCCGGCCACCGCCTGCCCGGCGCGCCGGGCAAGCCCGATCAGATCCAGGCAGCGGTTGCGCAGCAGCAGGACGATCTCGTCGGCCAGCCGGGGCGAAACCCGCACCGGCGCCTTGGCCGCCTTGGCGAACAGGTTCTTCTGCAGCGCCAGATCGAGGGCCGCCCGCTCGGCCGAAACCCAGAGGCCGCGGCCGGGCAGCTTGCCCGCGAGATCGGGCACCAGCTCGTTCTCAGGCCCCACCACGAAGCGCAGCAGCTCCTCCTTGGGCTTCACCTGGCGCGTGGCGATGCAGCGGCGCGACGGCCCCTCGGCGGCGGTCTCGTCCACCGCCGCCAGGTCGGCCTCCTCCACCGGCACAGAGGCCGCACCGGTGGCGCTGATCGCCTCCCGGTTCGGATCCTCGGCCGTCGGACGGGCCGTCATCGCCATCGCGCTCTGCATCCGTTTCAGGTCCGCTTCCCTCTGCTCAGGCCTCGGCCGCCTTGTCGCCCTCGAACCAATGGGCCCGGGCCGCCATGATCATCGCCTCGGCATCCGCCCGGCCCAGATCGTGGCCGCGCAGGATGCCGTCCTTCTTGTCGACCAGCTCGTCGGTCGAAAGGTCGGCCAGGTCGTCCAGCGTCTTGACGCCGGCTTCGCCCAACGTGACCAGCATGCCGGGGGTCAGGCCCTCGACAGAAGCCAGCTCCTCGGCGACGCCGAGCTCGCGGCGACGCTGGCTCAGCTTCTCGTTCTGCTGCTCGAGCCAGGCCTGCGCGCGCTGGCGCAGCTCCTCGGCCACTTCCTCGTCGAAGCCCTCGATCGCGGAGAGATCCTCGACCGGGATGAAGGCCACGTCCTCGACCGTGCTGAAGCCCTCTGTCACCAGCAGATGCGCGATCACGTCGTCGACATCGAGCGCATCCATGAACATCTGCGAGCGGGAGCGGAACTCCTCGCTGCGCCGCTCGGATTCCTCGGCCTCGGTCAGGATGTCGATGTCCCAGCCGGTGAGCTGCGAGGCGAGGCGCACATTCTGGCCGCGCCGGCCGATCGCGAGCGAGAGCTGGTCGTCGGGGACGACCACCTCGATGCGATGGGTCTCCTCGTCCAGCACGACCTTGGCCACCTCGGCGGGCGCCAGCGCGTTCACCACGAAGGTGGCGGGATCCTGCGACCAGGGAATGATGTCGATCTTCTCGCCCTGGAGCTCGCCCACCACGGCCTGGACGCGGCTGCCGCGCATGCCGACGCAGGCGCCGACCGGATCGATCGAGCTGTCGTTGGAGATGACGGCGATCTTGGCGCGGCTGCCGGGATCGCGGGCGACCGCTTTCACCTCGATGATGCCGTCATAGATCTCCGGCACTTCCTGCGCGAAGAGCTTGCGCATGAAGTCGGGATGGGTGCGCGACAGGAAGATCTGGGGGCCGCGCGGCTCCTCGCGCACATCGAGCACGAGCGCGCGCACGCGGTCGCCGACGCGGAACGCCTCGCGCGGCAGGAGCTCGTCGCGCCTGAGCAGCGCCTCGGCGCGGGAGAGATCGACCGTGACGTTGCCGAACTCGACGCGCTTGACCAGCCCGTTGACGATCTCGCCCTTGCGGTTCTTGAACTCCTCGAACTGGCGCTTGCGCTCGGCCTCGCGCACCTTCTGCACGATCACCTGCTTGGCGGTCTGGGCGGCGATGCGGCCGAAATCGATCGGCGGCAGCTCCTCGACCAGGAAGTCGCCGATCTTCTTCTGCGGATCGATGCGCTCCGCCTCGGCCAGCGGGATCTGCGTCGCCTCGTTGACCACGGGGTCCGCGATCTCGCGGAAGCGCATCAGCCGGATCTCGCCGCTCTTGCGGTCGATCAGCGCGCGGATATCGTGCTCATGGCCATATTTGGAGCGACCCGCCTTCTGGATCGCCTGCTCCATCGCTTCCAGCACCTCGTCGCGCTCGATGCCCTTCTCGCGCGCGACCGCTTCCGCCACCTGCAGAAGCTCCAGCCTGGGAATGGCAATTGTGGGTTCCATGTCTACCTCGGGATCTAACGATTCTCGTTGTTGGCGGCCGCCGCGATCAGCTCGTCGGTCAGCACCAGCTTGGCCTTGGCAATCTCGGTCATCGGCAGACGGGCCTCTCCGCCGTCGGTGAGCGCCACCACGACCTCCTCGCCGGCGCGGCCGACGAGACGACCCTGGAAACGCTTGCGTCCTTCGACCGGCCGGCGCGTCTCGATCCGCGCCAGATGGCCGGCGAAACGGTCGAAATCCTTGGGCCGGGTCAGCGGCCGGTCGATGCCGGGCGAGCTGACCTCGAGCTCATAGGCCCCCGGCAGGGGGTCCTCCACATCCAGCAAGGCCGAGATCGCGCGGCTCGATTCCGCGCAGTCGTCGACCGTGATCTCGCGGCCGTCGCTGCGCTCGATCATGATCTGCAGGGTCGGCCGCTGCTGGCCGCCCGAGAGCTGGACGCGCACGACCTCGTAGCCCATCGCGGCGAGCGAGGGCTCGATCATCTGCTCGATCTGGCGCGTCTCTACCATGACCATCAAAACCAGGGCGTCTCGGCTGTCAAAGGGTCGGGCGCGCCGCCTGGACGCGCCCAAATCGCGGGTAACAAAAAAGGCGGGCGTTCGGCCCACCTTTTTTTGTTGGTCCCGTTTGTTCGGAACAATGATGGCCGGGAATATAGTGTCTTTCTCTTCCCGCGCAAGAACCTTTTTGGGCGGTTTTTCGCGGGTTTGGCGAGTTTTCCAGACCTTTTCCGGCCGGCCGCCGCAAGGCCCGCGGCGGCGGAATTTTTTTCTTACTTTCAGCGCCGGCGAAAGCGGAAATAGGCGGGCTTGCGCCCCTCGCGCAGCGCCTTCGCCTCGTAGCGCGTCTGCGGCCAGTCGGCCGGTCGCTGCCGCCAATCCTTCGGGCCGGCCGCGAGCCAGGCGAAAGCCGGGTGATCGATCGTCTCGCCCAGCATCCAGCGGATCTGGCCCGGGTCGTCGCTCGCCATGCGCAGCTCGGCCCCGGGCCGCATCAGCCGCGCCAGCCGGTCGAGATTGGCCCGGCCGACGAAGCGGCGCTCGGCATGGCGGGCCTTCGGCCAGGGATCCGGGAACAGGATGAAGACCCGCGACAAGGCGCCGTCGGGCAGCCGGTCCATCAGCTTCCGCGCATCGTCGGGAAAGAGGCGCAGATTCCCGAGCTTCTGCTCGACGGCATAGCCCAGCGCGCGGGCGATGCCGTTCTCGAACACCTCGCAGCCGATGATCGTGACCTCGGGATGGTTTGCCGCCTGCCAGGCCAGATGCTCGCCCGACCCGAACCCGACCTCGAGCCAGAGCTCGCGATCGGGGCTCGGCGCCTCTCCCTTCAAGGTCGCGAGATCGAGGCTTGCTCCCGCCGGCGGCAGCTCGACCCGCAGGCGCGGCAGCACCGCCTGCATCAGCTTCTGCTGACCGGGCCTGAGCTTGCGGCCCTTGCGCCGCCCATGGAAATGAAGCCGCCCGGCCGCGTCCCCGGCGGCAGGGTCGGGACCGCCACCGGCCCCGGCGGCCGGCCGCCTCGGCATCACGCTCAGTGCAGCTCGCGCTTCAGGCCGGCGACGAGATCGAGACGCTCCCAGGAGAAGCCGCCATCGGCATCGGGCGCGCGGCCGAAATGGCCATAGGCCGCAGTGCGCGCATAGATCGGACGATTCAGCCCCAGATGCTCGCGGATCGCGCGCGGACGCAGATCCACCATCTCGGGCAGGAGCTTCGCCAGCTTCTCCTCTTCCACGCGGCCGGTGCCGTGGGTGTTCACGTAGAAGGAGAGCGGCTTCGAGACGCCGATCGCGTAGGAGATCTGGATCGTGCAGCGCTCGGCGAGGCCCGCGGCCACGACGTTCTTCGCCAGATAGCGCGCGGCATAGGCCGCCGAGCGGTCGACCTTGGTGGGGTCCTTGCCCGAGAAGGCGCCGCCGCCATGAGGTGCCGCGCCACCATAGGTGTCGACGATGATCTTGCGGCCGGTGAGACCGGCATCGCCGTCGGGCCCGCCGATCACGAAGCGGCCGGTCGGATTCACGTAGAACTCTTCCTCGGGGCACATCCAGCCCTTGGGCAGCACGTTGAGGACATGCGGGCGCACGATCTCGCGCACCTGGTCCTGCGACAGCTTCTCGGCATGCTGCGTCGACACCACGACCGACGTGGCGCGCACCGGCCTGCCGTTTTCGTAGAGCAGCGTCACCTGGCTCTTCGCATCCGGCCCGAGGCCGGGCTCGGCGCCCGAATGGCGCGCCTCGGCCAGCGAGCGGAGAATGTTGTGCGCGTAGAAGATCGGCGCCGGCATCAGATGCTCGGTCTCGTTGCAGGCGAAGCCGAACATGATGCCCTGGTCGCCGGCGCCCTCGTCCTTGTTGCCGGCGGCATCGACACCCTGCGCGATGTCGGCCGACTGGCCATGGACCAGCACCTCGACCTTGGCCTTCTTCCAGTGGAAGCCGTCCTGCTCGTAGCCGATGTCGCGGATGGCCTGCCGCGCGACCTCTTCCATCAGCTTCGGCGTGATCGAGGCGGGACCGCGGGTCTCGCCCGCGAGCACGACATGGTTGGTGGTGCAGAGCGTTTCGACCGCCACGCGCGCCTGGGGCTCGGCCGTGAGGAAGGTATCGACGATCGCGTCCGAGATGCGGTCGCAGACCTTGTCGGGATGGCCCTCGGCCACGGATTCGCTGGTAAAGAGATAGGACCCCTTGGACACGGGCGCTCCTTAGAGATGGTCATGGGTGGCGGAAGAGGATGGAAAGACGCGGGCGCTCTTCGGCTTCGCGTCGCTGCCAGTCGCCGGCTCTGGCCAAGTCCCCTGAATTTGGGCGCCGGATGATGTTTCAAGCGCCTCGGGCCGGTCAAGCCCAATTGCCCGCGGGCGGGGTTAAGCAAAGCTTCAGCCGGGCCCGGTCCCCGGCCCTCCGCAACCGCCCGAAATCCCGCATTCCCAAGGGCCTGTCCGCGCGGACCGGTCGCCTGGCGGGGGCTCCGTAAAAACCCTGAGGCCGGACTCTAGGAAGGCAGCGGCCGCGACCGATTGTCCCCGCCGGCGCGACGTGGCCAGCGAATCGGGCGACGCCGGCGACCGCAGCCGCGCGCCCGTCGGCGAGGACGGAACAATCTCAGCTGGAGCGGCGCTTGCGGACGGTGCGGCCCAGGGCCTTGGTCAGCTCGAACACGCGCTTGCGCACCGCCGGATCGGCGATGCGGTAATAGGCGCGGACCAGCTCCAGGGTCTCGCGCTTGGCAAGCGGATCGGGCTCGAAGGGCTCGGGCTTCGGTTCGGCGAGGCCACGCAGGCGCGACGGCGATTTCGACGCCGTGCCGGCCGACATGTCCTCGAAGAAATAGCTGACCGGTACATCAAGCACGCGCGCCAGATCGAACAGCCGGCTCGAGCCGACCCGGTTGGCGCCGCGCTCGTATTTCTGCACCTGCTGGAAAGTCAGGCCGATCGCTTCGCCGAGCTTCTCCTGGCTCATGCCGAGCAATGTGCGGCGCTGACGGATGCGCGCGCCGACATGCACGTCGATCGGGTTGGGAAAACCTTGACTAGCCATCCTTCCGGAGGATTTCCGGCCGCGGGGCATACGGATTCGTCCTTTCAAAGAATTCGACCGCTCGGGGCGCGGGTCGGTGGTCCACACCCTCTAGTAGGTCATACGCCCTTATGCAGTCAACACGCGAAGAGACGATTCTCGCTACGACCGGGCACCGCGATGCCATTAAGGGGTATGTCCGGCCAGGGTGGCGGGACGTTCAGGCTCGACGCGTATGACAAACTAGTGCGAGCAGCGCAGCGATCAACCCCAAAGCGAGAGCGTTCCAATCGCCGCCGCGCGCATAAGGTGTAGGAGTTAATGTCTGTGGCAGCGTGCCGTCGATGACACCGGTTTCACCGAGCCCCAGCCGCTGGATGACACGACCGTAAGAATCGACGACCCCCGAGATGCCGGTGTTGGCGGCACGCACCAGCGGCAGGCCCTCTTCGACGGCACGCAGCCGCGCGCTCGCGAAATGCTGATAGGGACCGCTGGTGATGCCGAACCAGCCGTCATTGGTGAGATTGACGATCCAATCAGGCCGATCGGCCTCATTTACAACCGCGTGCGGGAAAATCACCTCGTAGCAGATCACCGGGCCCACGGCCGGCAGGCCCGGCAAACGAATCGTTGTGGGACCGGGACCGGCGGTGAAGTCCATACCGCCTGGAGTTATTTTGGAAATGAAAGGAAACAGTTGGCGCAGCGGTACATATTCGCCGAGCGGAACCAGATGGAACTTGTCGAAGGTCGCGCGGATCTGGGCATCTGCATCTAGCACCACCAGACTGTTCCAGACTTGATCAAGCGGACCAGTCAGCGGCTCGCCTCGCGGCGCGCCGGTGAAGAGATAACCCTTCGGTGGTATCACCTCGGCTAATGCCCTCCGTAACGTGGGCTCACGCTCGATCAGGAAGGGCACGGCCGCTTCCGGCCATATCACCAGTTGCGCCGCATCGCCCCCCGGCGTGTTCTTCGTCAGCGCAACTTGTCGTAGTACATTGTTGTAGGCAGCCGCGCTGTCGTTCTTCAGCGTCTGCGGGATCGAGGCCTGCACGATTCTGAAGTGAAGCCCGGTCGTGGAGGCAGCGGGCGCCATCGACAGCCGCACCATGCCGCCGGCCCAGATCGCCCCCAGCATCAAGAGCCCCGCGGCCACGCCTAGGACGACGGTCCGCGGCCTTTTCGCGGAACGCGCGAGGAGCGCCGGCAGGCCCAGCCCGACAATTGTCACAAGCGTGAGGCCCCAGATGCCCGCCAGCGCGGCGAACTGATTCATCCCGTCCGAGAAGGCCCAGACATAGCCGGCGAGGTTCCAGGGAAACCCTGAGAAGATCCAGCTCCGCAGCCATTCGAAGAAGAGCCAGGCGACGCCCAAGGCCAGGACGCCGGCGATACCCGTGAGGCGAAGGCGGCGGACCACCGCCGCCGCCGCACCGATGAAGAGCGCCAGCACGCCCGAGAGCCCGCCGACGATGAAGGGGATCATCCAGCCGAACCGGATCGGATCGACCAGCAGCGCGCTCGAGATCCAATAGAGGCCGGCCAGGAAATAGCCGAAGGCCACCCACCAGCCCGTAGCGAAGGCGGCGCGGCTCGAGGGCGCGCGCTCGGTCCCCCAGACGATGGCCCAGAGCCCCGGACAGAAGGCCGGCACGAAATGAACCGGCGGCAGCGCCAGAGCACCGACGGCGCCGAGCAGCGTCAATACCAGGCGGCGGCGCCAGCCGGTCGGTCGGGCCAGCAGCATCTCGAAGCGCCCCAGCATCGGCCAGGGCGCCGTGTTCCTGTCATCGGTCATGGGAGCCGTGCGTTCGACCGCGAGGGCGGCCGCCTTATTCTTGGCCATCCGCGGGAGGCTTGGGCAGGTTGTGGATCTTGAGCCGCTTGATGCGGCGCGGATCGGCATCCAGCACCTCGAAGGCGATGCCGCTGGCCGGATGGGTGATGAGCTCGCCGCGGCTGGGCACGCGGCCCGCCAGCGCGAAGACCAGCCCCGCCAGCGTGTCCACATCCTCCTCGCGCTCTTCGGGCGAGAGCACGGGGCCCACCAGGTTCTCGAATTCCTCGACGGTGGCCCGGGCGTCGGCGATGAGCGTCCCGTCGGGGCGCTGGATCAGCTTGGGCCCCTCGGCGACGTCATGCTCGTCCTCGATCTCGCCGACGATCTCCTCGACCACGTCCTCGATGGTCACGAGCCCGTCGATGCCGCCGAACTCGTCGACGACGAGCGCCATGTGGATGCGCTTGAGGCGCATCTCGAGCAGCAGGTCGAGCGCACGCATCGAGGGCGCCGTGAACAGCACCTCGCGCTTGATCTGCATGAGATCGTATTTGCGCTCGCCGGCGATGCAGGCCAGCACGTCGCGGATATGCACCATGCCGATCGCGTCGTCGAGCGTCTCGCGGAAGATCGGCAGGCGCGAATGGCCCTCGCGCACCATCAGCTTCACCAGATCCTCGAGCGTGATGTCGGCGGGTGCCGCGACGACGTCGGCCCGCGGCACCATGATGTCGTCGCAGGTGAGATCGCGCAGCTTGAGGATGTTGAGCAGCAGGCTGCTCTCGTCGCCCTGCGCGGGCTCGGCCTCGGTGTCGCCCTCGCTCTCCTCGATCAGCTCCTCGATCGCGTCGCGCAGGTCGGTCTCGGTCTTGCGGTGACGCCTGCGCCAGCGCAGCCAGTTGCGGATGACGCGAAAGCCGGAGGATTCGTCGGTGTCGACGTTCTCGCGCGCCGCGGGCGTGGTGACCGGATCGCTCATCGCACCGTCTCCGGCTCAGTGCCGCCGCGGGCGCGGGGCCCGGCGCGGGCGATAGGGATCGGGGATGCCGAGGCCCGCCAGCACCTTGCGTTCGAGCGCCTCCATCCGGCGCGCCTCGGCGGGACGTTCATGGTCGTGGCCCAGGAGATGAAGGACGCCATGCACGATCAGGTGGCTCAGGTGGTGCGCTGCCGGCTTGCTTTCGGCGACCGCCTCCGCGAGCAGCGTTTCGCGCGCAATCGCCACGTCGCCCAGGAAACGGCGGCCCTGCTCGGGCGCTCCCGGTGTCGCGACATAGGGAAAAGATAACACATTCGTGGGCTTGTCGCGCCCCCGGTAATCCCGGTTGAGGCGGCGCAGCAAGGCGTCGTCGCCGAGCGCCAAAGCCAGCTCGGCGCGCGGGCCCGGCGGCAGGGCCGCCGCAAGCGCCGCATGCGCGGCCTTGCGGGCGAGCGTCGCGACGCCGGGCGCCACCTGCCGCCAGGCGGGATCCAGCGTCTCGACGGCGATCTGTGCCCGAGCCGCGCCCGTCTTGCCCGACGGGACGCCGGCCTTGATCCGAGCGCGTACGGGCTTGGCACTCTTCCTGCCGGACGGTGCGGATTTGGCGCGCGCCGGAGCCGCCGCCTTGAGCCCCCGCTTCATGCCGCCTACCGCTTCGGCGCGTCGCGATCGCCGCCGTCCGGGGCCGGGCCGTTGCCCGCGCGCGCCCGCTGCTCGCGCTCACGCGCCTCGTAGGCGCGCACCACGCGGCCCACCAGCGGATGGCGCACCACGTCGGCCTCGGTGAAACGGACGATGGAGACGCCCTCGATATTGTCGAGCGTCTCGACCGCGTCGGCGAGCCCGCAGCGCTGGCCCGCGGGCAGGTCGATCTGCGACAGGTCGCCGGTGACCGCCATGCGGCTGCCCTCACCCAGGCGCGTGAGGAACATCTTCATCTGCACCGGCGTGGTGTTCTGCGCTTCGTCGAGAATCACGAAGCTGTTGGAGAGCGTGCGGCCGCGCATGAAGGCGAGCGGCGCCACCTCGATCTCGCCGTTCGAGAGACGGCGCATCACCTGGTCGGCCGGCATCATGTCGTAGAGCGCGTCGTAGAGCGGCCTCAAGTAGGGATCGACCTTCTCGCGCAGATCGCCCGGCAGGAAGCCCAGCCGCTCGCCCGCCTCGACCGCGGGACGCGACAGCACGATGCGGTCGATCGAGCCCTTGGTCAGCATGGCGACCGCGACCGCGACGGCGAGATAGGTCTTGCCGGTGCCGGCGGGCCCCAGCCCGAAGACGAGATCGCGATCGCGCAGCGCCTTGAGATAGGCGGCCTGCATCGGCGAGCGCGGCGTGATGTGGCGGCGCTGCGTGCGCACCGCCGTGCCGTCGGGCCCCATGCGCTCGAACAGGCCGGGCTCGCCCGCCTGCTCCTCGGCACGCACCAGCCGCACCGCGGCATCGACCTCGGCCATGTCCACCGGCAGGCCACGCTTCAGACGCTGATAGAGTGCGATCAGGGCCGTGCGCGCATGGGCCACCGCCTCGGCAGGGCCGGAGATGGCGAGACGGTTGCCGCGCGAGACCAGCGAGACGCCGAGCCCCTGCTCGATGCGGACCAGATGCTGGTCATGCTCGCCGAAGAGCGAGGGCAGCAGGCGGTTGTCGTCGAACTCGAGATGGATGGGTGGATTGACCGTGGCGGCGGGCAAGGATTTCACGCGGAGAGCCGTTCGCGCACAGCAGCCGGCTCGTGAGCGAGACGGCCGGCCAGCGAGTTGGGGGAAAGAGCCAGGATATCGACCGGCAGGATCTGGCCGATCGACGCTTCCGGCGCGTCGAGATGCACCGATTGCAGATAGGGGCTGCGGCCGATGAGCTGGCCCGGATGGCGGCCGGGCTTGGCCAGCAGCACCGGCAGGCGCCGGCCGATCATGGCCGCGTTGAAGGCCTGCTGCTGGTCCCGCAGCAGGGTCTGCAGCCGGTCGAGCCGCTCGGTGCGGACCGCCTCGGGCACCTGCTGCGGTAGGCTCGCGGCCGGCGTGCCGGGCCGCGCGCTGTATTTGAAGGAATAGGCCATCGCGAACCCGGTCTCGCGCACCAGCGCCAGCGTGGCCTCGAAATCGGCGTCCGTCTCGCCGGGAAAGCCGACGATGAAATCGGAGGAGAGCGCCAGGTCGGGCCGCGCCGCGCGCAGGCGGTCCACGATCGCGCGGAAATCGACGACACGATGCTGCCGGTTCATGGCCGCGAGGATGCGGTCGGAGCCCGACTGCACCGGCAGATGCAGGAATGGCATGAGCTGGGGCAGGTCGCGATGCGCCTCGATCAGCTCGTCATCCATGTCGCGCGGGTGGGAGGTGGTGTAGCGGACGCGCTCGAGCCCGTCGATCTCGGCCAGGTGGCGCGCGAGCCGGCCGAGGCCCCATTCGGCGGAGCCGCCCGCCTTGCCGGTGAAGCGCGACGGCGCACGACCGTGATAGGCGTTGACGTTCTGGCCCAGGAGCGTGATCTCGCGCACGCCGTTCGCGACCAGCCGGCGCGCCTCGGCGGCGACCTCTTCCACGGGGCGCGAGGTTTCGGCGCCGCGCGTATAGGGCACCACGCAGAAGGTGCAGAACTTGTCGCAGCCCTCCTGCACGGTGAGGAAGGCAGTGACGCCCGTGGCCGCGCTCGTCTCGGGCAGATGGTCGAACTTGGATTCAACCGGGAACTCGGTGTCGACGATGCCGCGGCGCTCGGGATCGGCGGCGCGCCTCGCGCGCGCGATCAGCTCGGGCAGGCGGTGGTAGGTCTGCGGCCCCAGCACGATGTCGACATGGGGCGCCCGGCGCGTGATCTCGCCGCCCTCGGCCTGCGCCACGCAGCCGGCGACCGCGATGATCATCTCGGCACCGGCCGCCTCGCGGTCGCGCTTGGCGGGCCGGAGCCGGCCCAGCTCCGAGAACACCTTCTCGGAGGCCTTCTCGCGGATATGGCAGGTATTGAGGATGACCATGTCGGCCGTCTCGACCTCGGCGGTCGGTTCATAGCCGAGCGGCGCCAGTACGTCCGCCATGCGGGCGGAATCGTACTCGTTCATCTGGCAGCCATAGGTCTTGATATAGAGCTTCTTCGCCAATGTTCACGCCGCGCAAGGAAGAGACCGTGCCGGCCGCGCGCCCGACCGGGGCCCGCCCCGGCGCCGCCCGAACCGCATCGCGTCACCCTTGCCCATTCCCATATGGTCCCAGTCTATCACGAGGGGACGCCGGAAGGTAACTGCCGGGCGGGCAAGGGCGCGACCGCGCCGTTGGTCGCAGCCTCGCCCACGGGCAGGGCCTGGGGCCGGCCGGCCAGCGCCGCGGCCACCCCGCTCGCCACCTCGCGGTAGCAATGATCGCTCAGCGCCTTGCGCGAGCCGAAGGATTCGATCGTGACGGTGGGATGAAATTCCACCACCACCTCGATGTCGCCCAGCCCCAGGAAGCGGCCGAGATGGGGCGCCAGCTCCATATCGCCGTACCAGGCGACCAGCGGGCGCAGGCCCACGCCCAGGGGCACGCCATTGAGGCGGGTATAGGCGACCGACACCGGCTGGAGCGTCAGCGGCGCCTGGCCGGGCCCGACCCGGCGCTCCGCCACGGAGAGCAGCGCCGAACGGAACGGCTTCACCGTGGTGCCGTCGTCCGAGGTGCCCTCGGGAAAGAGCATCAGATTCTCCCCGCTGTCGATCCGCTTCTGCATCTCGTCGCGCTGCAGATGCGTGTTCCGGCGCTCGCGGTCGACGAAGACCGAGCGCTGCAGCTTCGCCAGCGTGCCGAAGAAGGGCCAGTTCGCGATCTCGGCCTTGGCGACGAAGGAGACCGGCACCAGCGAGCCCAGCACCATGATGTCGAGATAGGAGCTGTGGTTGGCGACGAACAAGGTCGGCCGCACGCGCGAGCGATGGCCGCGGATCGTCACATGCATGCCCATGATCCGGCAGCAGATGCGGTGATAGAAGACCGGCAGGCGCTGCGCCAGCGACCAGCCGATCGCGACCGCCAGGGCCTGCAGCGGGATCAGCGTCAGCGTGACGACGACATAGGGAATGGCGCGGATGATCGCGCGATAGGGCGACCCCAGCACCAGCTCGGGCGGCGGATCTTCGGGCGGCAGCAGCTTGAGGCGCGGCGGACGCGGCAGAACCATCAAGCGGGCCCGGCCGGCGCGCGCGAGGCCGTGTCGTCGCGCGTATAATGCTTGAAATACTTGTCCGTGACCCAATCGGTCTTGACGATGACGCAGACATCGGTGGTGTGGAACTGCGTATCGACCACCGCGCCGTCGCCGACGAAGCCGCCGAGCCGGAGATAGCCCTTGATGAGGGGCGGCAGGGCCAGCAGCGCCGCCTTGGCGTCGATCGCTTCGCGCGGCATCAGTCGCATATCGACATGGCGCGCCGGCAGCGCATGCGGGCGCAGCTCTTCCGGCGCCAGGTGGTTGTAATAGAGATAGGAGAGCGGCAGCGCATGGGAAGCGGGATCGATGCCCGGCAGCGAGGCGCAGCCGAACATCAGCGCCACATCGTGGAACATCACATAGTCGGCGATGCCGCGCCACATGAGCTGCATGGCGGCGCGCGAGCGATGCTCGGGCCCGATGCAGGAGCGGCCCAGTTCCAGGATCTCGCCCGGATGCGCCACCAGGGGCGCGATGTCGTACTCGTCGACCGAGTAGTAGCGGCCGCGCGCGGCCGCCTGCGCGCGGCGCAGCAGCCGGTAGGTGCCGACCACGCCGGCGGCGCCCTCGCCCAGGCGATGGTCGATCACCAGGAGATGATCGCAGAAGGGGTCGAAGCTGTCGAAGTCGAGCCCCTTCGCCGCCATCTCCGGCGTCGGCTCGGCCGACATCTCCTGATAGAAGACGCGATAGCGCAGGCGCTGCGCGGCCTCGATCTCGGCATCGCTTTCCGCCAGCCGGAGCTCGAGGTCGCCCGCGCGGATATCGACGGGCTTGCCCGTCTTCGGTGCGGCGGCCAGCGCGGGCTTGGCGCGGCCGGGCGGGGTCCGGTCGGCCGTGGCCCGACCGGCGGGGGGCGGCACCGGCGCGCCGGTCATTCCTTGCGCTCTTTCCCGCCGACCAGCGGCACGCCGTAGAGCTCGAGACGATGCCCGATCAGGCGATAGCCGAGCTTCTCGGCCACCGCATGCTGCAGCTTCTCGATCTCCTCGTTGTTGAACTCGATCACGCGTCCGGACTGCACATCGATCAGGTGATCGTGATGATGCTCCGGCACCTCCTCGTAGCGCGCCCGGCCGTCGCGGAAATCGTGGCGGTCGAGGATGCTGGCCTCCTCGAACAGCTTGACGGTGCGATAGACGGTCGAGATCGAGATCCGCGGGTCGATCGCCGTGGCCCGGCGATAGACCTGCTCCACATCCGGATGATCCGTGGCGTCAGACAGCACGCGCGCGATCACGCGGCGCTGATCGGTCATCTTCAGGCCGCGCTCGTTGCACAGCTTTTCAATTCGAGAGGTCATCCGTTCAGCCTACCTCGGGAACCCGCTCAACGAAAGTATAGTGGCAAGCCCGCCGGCCGCCTACCCTGGGAGGCCCCTGCCCGATCAGGCAAGGGGGATCGGCGGCCGCGGCCGAAGGGCGGCCGGCCTCGCGAAAGGCGAGAGGGGTGAAGGACCTGCGAGGTCCGTCAGCGCCGGCGGCGGGCCTTGGTGCCGAGCCCGATCTGCTTGGCCAATTTGCTGCGCTGCTTGGCGTAATTGGGGGCTACCATCGGATAGTCGGCCGGCAGGCCCCAGCGCTCGCGATATTCCTGCGGCGTCATGTTGTAGGCCGTCCGCAGATGCCGCTTCAGCATCTTCAGCTTCTTCCCGTCCTCCAGGCAGACGATGTAGTCGGGGAACACCGACTTCTTCGCCGGCACGGCCGGCTCGGGCCGCTCGCTCGGGATCTCGGCCTCGCCCACCGTCGAGAGCGCGCGATAGACATCGCGAATCAGGTTGGGCAGCTCCGCCACCGGCACTGAATTGTTCGAGAGATGCGCGGCAACGATGTCGGCCACGAGCGGCAGCAGATCCTGAGTCTTCGCAGTGTCGGCCATGATGAAAAGGGGTCCAGGTTGTTTAAAGGCCGCGCAAGCATACGGCCGGGCCTTCATCGGTCAAGACGAAAACAACAAATATTCGGATAGGCGGAAGCCGAACTTTCTTATGGTTATTCGGCATTTCTACTGGCCCGCGCCACTCGATACTGACGGGGCGGACGGGTTCTTGTGTCACAGCGCGTCGAAGGGCAGCACCGCCAGGGGACGCGCCAGGATCAGGGCCGCGACGCGGACGCCCGTGCCGCGCGCATAATAGTCCGGCCGCCGCCCCACCCTGACGAAATCGGCGCCGTGATAGAGCGACTGCGCCGGAAGATTGTCCTCGGCGACCTCGAGGAACAGCCGCTCGGCCCCTTCCGCGGCGGCGTGGCTGACGGTCTCGTCCAGCAGCAACCGCGCCAGGCCCCGGCGGCGCGCATCGGGCGTGACGCCGAGGGTCAGGATCTCCGCCTCGCCGCCGGCCACCCGCGCGATGACAAGACCCGCCGGCACGCCGTCGATCAATCCGATCAGGCCGAAGCTGCCCGGCATCGCCAGCAGCGTGGCGATGGATTCACGGCTCCAGGGTTGATCCCAGGCCTGGGCGAAGGCTTCCGCGTGAAGCTGCGCCAGCGCGTCGAGATCGAAGGCGACGGCGGGCCTGACGGCGAGGTCGGGGGCGCGGCTCGTCATGGCGCGGCGAGCCCGGCCGGCAGCTTGACGTCGGGCGCGCGCAAATAGAACGGCTCCGGCAACAGGAGCGGACCTGCCGCTCCCTCGCCGCCTTCGGCCAGCAGCCGCGCCGCCAAGGCCACGAACCCGGCGGCCTCGATGTGGCCCGGTCCCGGCGCCCGCGCGATGTCGCGATCGCGGGGCAGGACCGGTGCCAGGAGCGGCAACCCGTCGCCCGCCACGAGCCAAGGAATCGCGGGCAGATCGGCGACGGCCTCGGCCGGTGTCGCCAGCCATGCCGATCCGATGGCACGCAACTGCGGGTCGAAGCGCTGCAGGAACAGATCCTCGCGCCGCGTATCGAGCGCGATCAGGATCTCGCGCGCGTCGCGCAATGCCGTCGGCAACGACGCGGCGACCGCGAGGAAGCTGGTGAGGCCCGCGACCGGGCGCCCCAGTGCCAGACCCAGCCCGCGCGCCGCGGCGAGACCGATGCGCAAGCCGGTAAAGCTGCCGGGCCCGACCGTGACCGCGACGGCGTCGAGCGCCGCCATCGCGAGACCCGCCGCCCGCATCGTCTCCGCGACCATCGGCAGGAGCCGCTCGCCATGGCCGCGTGTCATGGTCTCCGCGCGATGCGCGATCAGGGCGCCGTCGCGCCAGACGGCGACCGAGCAGGCGGCGCCCGAGCTGTCGAGCGCCAGCAGCGTCGGGTTGGCGATCGCCGCCGGATGCAAGGCGCCCGGCCGGCCGATCGGTCCGCCGAACTCGACGGCGCCCTCCGCCGGTGCCGCGATCTCCGGACCGCTCATGCGGATTCACCGAACCTTGAATTCCTGATAGCTATCATGCCGGTGCCATTCTGCGCCAAACGGCGCCGCAAGCCGAGAGAGGGCCGATGGACCTGGTCGAGATAAAGCCGCCGCAGTGGGATGTCGAGATCGACCTCGCCTATGCCACGGTCCGGAACATCACCGGCAAGCCGATCTATGCCCATGCGCGCTGCTACCTGCATCGCGACGCCGCCGAGGCGCTGGCGCGCGCCATCGAGCTCGCCCGCGCGCTGGGATACCGCTTCAAGATCTTCGACGCCTTCCGGCCGAGCGAAGCGCAATGGGCGCTGTGGAACAAGGATCCCAATCCGGAGTTCCTCGCCGATCCGCGCCGCGGCTCGCCCCATTCGCGCGGCGTCGCCGTCGACCTGACGCTGATCGACGGGCAGGGCCGCGAGCTGGAGATGGGAACCGGTTTCGACGAGTTCCGACCCATCGCGCATCATGCCCGGCTGGACGTCCCGCTCGAGGCGCAGCGCAACCGGGTCCTGCTGCTCGGCCTGATGACGGCCGCCGGCTGGGACTTCTACCGGAACGAATGGTGGCACTACCAGCTCTTCAATCCGCGCCGCTATGCGCTCTATAGCGATTCGGCATTGCCGCCCGGCCAGGAGATGATGCCGCGGCCGCTGGAGCCGATCCCGGCGGGGTGACGCGAAGACGTTGCGCTGGCGTCATCCCCGCGAAAGCGGGGATCCACTTTGATCCAGCACACCGAGCTTGGCGCTGGATCCCCGCTTTCGAGCGTGTGAAGAAATCGGCGATGCCAAAGAACTCTCTCGCCCCCTCCCCTTGCGGGAGGGGGTAGGGGGAGGGGCGATGCCGTGCGAGATCCTGGCAAACAAGCGGAGCCTGATCTGCTCGGGCTCGCTCGCTTGGCGCCCTGTCTAGGCCTTCTGCCTCCAGAGCGGTGATTGATCGCAGGGATGCCCCCAGCTGCGTCCGTGGCACCCCTCCCCCAACCCCCTTGTATGAGCGAGATGTGAGAGCATGGAGCGTGGTCCGGGCCGGGGTGGCCACCCCGGCCCGGACTGTCGGTTGTCGGATCGACACCCTCGAAGTCTTCTGGACTGCGCGGGAGCGGGATCGCAGCCGACCCTTCATCGGACCCGGATGGTTGCAAGAACACCCTGGTTCGGATCAACGCAAGGTGGGGTCGACGAAGATGAGCAAGTCTATCACGGAAACGGCGGGTATCGACGTGTCGAAGCGCAAGCTCGATGTGGCGTTGGCCGCTGGGCCGGACCGGCTGCAGGCCAGCAACGATCCGGCGGGATACCAGCAGATCGAGAGCTGGCTGCGCGAGCATGGGGTCGAGCGGGTCGGGTTGGAGGCGAGCGGCCATTACGAGGCGGCGGTGGCGGCGCATCTTCGCCGGGTGGGGTTTTGCGTCGTGCTGCTCGATCCGGCTCAGGTGAAAGGCTTTCGGCGGTTCAAGAAGAAGCGAGCCAAGAACGACAAGATCGATGCTCGCCTGATCGCGGTGGCGACGGCGGACATGGAGCCCGACAGCATCCGCCCGGCGCCCGATGAACGTTTGGCGCCGTGGGCCGAGCATCTCACCCTGATCGAGCAGATCGGCGAGGATATCAGCCGGCTGAAGACCCGGCGCGATCGCTACAGCCTGCCGGCGCACAAACGCTATCTCGAGACTGAGATCACCCGCCTGTCCAGGCGCCGCGACAGGGAAATCGTCCGGCTGCTGGCCAAGCTCCGCCGTCACCCCGACCTGGCTCTCAAGCTGGATCTGCTGGAGAGCATCCCCGGCCTGGGCCCGCTCACCGCCCTCAGCTTCGTCCTGCGCATGCCCGAGCTCGGCCGCATGACCCGTGCCGAGGCCGCCGCCCTGGTTGGTGTCGCTCCCTTCGACGATGAAAGTGGCGAGCATACCGGTGAGCGCCATATCGCCGGCGGCAGAAAACGGCTCCGACGCAGCATCTACCAGGCCGCCTTCTCTGCCTCTCAGCGCTGGAACCCCATCCTCCTGGCCCTCTACAAGCGCCTTATCGCAAAGGGCAAGCACCACAAGGTCGCCACCGTCGCTTGCGCCAGGAAGCTAGTTGAGATCGCCAACGCTATCCTCGCCAGGGCTACTCCCTGGCAGGATAAAGCCGTCACTCCATGATCCCCGCACGATCATGGTTGCTCCCGCAAGGGGAGGGGGCTTGAGTGTTTGCCACGCCCTTGCGTGATGCTCTCGATTTCTTCACGCGCTCTTTCGCGGGGATGACGGTTGGGGACCTTACGGCACCGCTTCGACCGCGACCACCTCCGGCACGTAGTGCTTGAGCATGTTCTCGATGCCCATCTTCAGCGTGGCGGTCGAGCTGGGGCAGCCGGAGCAGGAGCCCTGCATATGCAGGTAAACCACGCCTTCCTCGAAGCCGCGGAAGATGATGTCGCCGCCGTCCTGGGCCACGGCCGGGCGCACGCGGGTATCGAGCAGATCCTTGATCTGCGAGACGATCTCCTCGTCCTCCGCCGCGACCGCGTCCTCGGCCGGCGCGTCGGCCGCGCCCTCCAGGATCACCGGCTTGCCGGCGACGAAATGCTCCATGATGACGCCGAGGATCGCGGGCTTCATCAGGCCCCATTCCTTCTCCTCGGCCTTGGTGACCGTGACGAAGTCGGAACCGAAGAACACGCCGGTCACGCCTTCGACCTGGAACAGGCGCTGCGCCAGGGGCGAGCGGCCGGCGGTCTCGGCGGTCGGGAAGTTGGCGGTGCCGTCGCCCATCACGTCGCGGCCCGGCAGGAACTTGAGCGTGGCCGGGTTGGGGGTCTGCTCGGTCTGGATGAACATCGGTGGGAGCGCCTCCTCCGGCGCGGCCTGGAATATCCTAGCTCTCTGCTCCGATAAATGGGCGATTGCCGCGCCGGGTTCAACCACAATCTGATCGTGGTTTCGGTGGGTTAACCGGCCTCGCCGCCGGCTTTTTGTCGCCATCGCCCGCCGGGACAGGCAGGCCCCATTGCCGCACCCGCTCGCCACCCCCACATCGCCGGTTCGGAGCCTTCTTCCGCCCCGCCGGGAACGCATCCGGGCCCGATGCCTTGCCGGTGGATTTCTTGACCGACGCGAACACCCGGGTCTATGCCCAATCTCCCATGCCCCAGCTTCTGACCGACGAGCTCCAGGCCTCCCCGACGGCTTCGGCCCCTTGCGCCGATCCGGCCGCGCAATGGCTGCTGATCGACGGGCGCGAGCAGCGCTCGAGCGAGGGCCTGATCGAAGGCTTCTGCCGGCGGCTGGTGGATAGCGGGTTCCCGCTGTTCCGCTTCTTCCTCAGCGTCCGCACGCTGCATCCGCAGGTGGCGGCCCAGGGCTTCCACTGGTGGCGCAACCGCGACCAGGTGCAGCTGGTGGCGCGCGAGCATGGCATCTATCAGGAGCAGGTCTATCTCGACAGCCCGATCCGCCTGCTCCACGAGCGCCGCGTCAACGAGATCCGCCGCCGCATCGAGGATCCCGCGACGCCGTTCGATTTCCCGATCCTGAACGACCTCAAGGCGGAAGGCGTCACCGACTATCTTCTGCTGCCGGTCCCCTTCACCAGCGGCACGATCAACACGACGGCGGTCGCGACCGACCGGCCGGGCGGCTTCACCGCGCCCGAGATCGCGCGCTTCAAGGGGCTGCTGCCGCTTTTCACCGTCGCGGTCGAGGTGCGCGAGGTCAAGCGCATCGCCTCGACGCTGCTCGACACCTATCTCGGCCATGATGCCGGCCAGCGCGTGCTTCAGGGCCAGATCCGCCGCGGCGCCGGCGTGACCATGGCGGCGGCGATCTTCTATTGCGACCTGCGCGGCTTCACCGCCTTGAGCGAGGGCATGGCGCCCGATCGCGTGATCGAGCTGCTCAACGACTATTTCGGCTGCATGGCCGCACCCGTGCAGGCGCTGGGCGGCGAGGTGCTGAAATTCATCGGCGACGCGATGCTGGCGATCTTCCCGATCGTCGACGATCTCGATCGCGACCGCGCCTGCCGCACCGCGCTCAAGGCGGCGCGGCGCGCGCTGGCCGCCCTCGACGAGCTCAACCTCAACCGACGCGAGGCGGGCGAAGCCACGCTCGAGGTGGGCGTGGCGCTCCATACCGGCACGGTGATGTACGGCAATATCGGCGCGCCCGACCGGCTCGACTTCACCGTGATCGGCCATGCCGTCAACCTCACGACCCGCCTCGAGCGTCTCTGCCGGCAGCTCGGCCGGCGCGTCGTCGCCTCGGAGCGCTTCGCCTCGCCCTGCGGCATCGAGATGACGCCGCTCGGCCGCTTCGAGCTGCCCGGCGTGCACGAGCCGCAGGCGGTGTTCGGCCTGCCGGACGAAACGAGCCGGCTCGACGGCGGACCCGCATGACCGCAGCGATCGAGCGCTGGCTCCTGCAGGAGGGCCGGCGCAGCGCCGATGCCGGCACGATGCTCGAAGGCCTGGCGACGCGGCTGGTCGAGCTGGGCCTGCCGCTGGCGCGGATCGGCATCCATCTGCGAGCGCTCCATCCGCAGGTCGCGGGCCTGCGCGTGCTCTGGACGCCCGACCGCCCGATCGAGGAAACCCTCTACGGCCACGAGACGGCGATCTCCGACGCCTTCGCGCGCAGCCCGCTCGCCGCCTGCTACAACACCGCCCATACCATCCGCCGCCGCCTCGACGGCCCGGAAGCCGCTTTCGATTATCCCATCCTGCATGAGCTCAAGGCCGAGGGCCTCACCGACTATGTCGTGACGCCGATGCAGTTCGGCCAAGGCGAGACCCATGCCATCTCCTGGGCCGCGCGCGTGCCGGGCGGCTTCCGGGAGCAGGATCTGGAGACGATCCAGGAGCTGATGCCGGCGCTGACCGCGACCGTCGAGGTGCTGCACCAGCGCCGCACCATGTCGACCCTGCTCCACACCTATCTCGGCCGCGAGGCGGGCCGGCGCGTGCTGACCGGCTCGATCCGCCGCGGCGAGGCGACCACGCTCGCCGCGGCCCTCTGGTACTGCGACCTGCGCGGCTTCACCGCCCTGAGCGACCGGATCGAGCGCGACCAGGTGGTGGAGCTGCTGGACGATTATTTCGGCTGCATGGCGGCCCCGGTCGAGGCGATGGGCGGCGAGATCCTCAAGTTCGTCGGCGATGCGATGCTGGCGATCTTCCCGATGCGCGACGATCTCGACCGCGACCGCGCCTGCCGCGACGCGCTGACCGCGGCCGAGCGCGCGCTCGACGATCTCGAGGAGCTGAACCGCCAGCGCCAGCACGCCCGCAAGCCCGATCTCAAGGTCGGGCTCGGCCTGCATGCCGGCGCCGTCATGTATGGCAATATCGGCGCGCCGACGCGGCTCGATTTCACCGTGATCGGCCCCGCGGTCAATCTGGTGACGCGGATCGAATCGCTCTGCCCGCAGCTCGACCGCACGCTCCTGACCTCGGGCCCCTTCGCCTCGCCCTGCGGCTCGCGGCTGAAATCGCTGGGCCATCACCTGCTCAAGGGCATCGAGGTGCCGCAGGAGATCTTCGGCCTGCCCTGAGCGCGACGCCCCCGGCCGCGATCGGCGCCGCGGTACCGGCGTCAGAACAAGGATGCTTCCTGGCGCAGCATCCGGGTATATCGCCGGAACCCGGCGAGCGACTCCCCTTCCAGATGAACGGCGATCGCGTCGGGAAGATTCAACGGGTCCACCTGCTCGCCATCGACGATGACCTCGTAATAGAGGTGCGGCCCGGTGGCGACACCGGTCTGGCCGACATAGCCGATCACCTGCCCCTGCCTGACATGCTGGCCGTTCGCAAGACCCTTGGCGATGCGCGACAGGTGCGCATAGGCCGTGGCCAGGCCGGTGCCGTGATCGAGGCGGACATAGCGTCCGTAATTCCCCCGCCAACCCGCATCCTCCACGGTCCCATCCGCGACGGCGAAAACAGGGGTCCCGAGGGGAGCGCCATAATCCACGCCTTTGTGGAAGCGTCGATCGCCGAAGACCGGGTGGATCCGCCAACCATAAGGCGAGGTCACGATCTCGGTGCGAAGCGGCTCGCCGAGCCGGACCAGGGTTACCCCATGGCCATCCTCATGCATATAGACGGGCAATCCTTCCCCGGCACGATAGCGGTAGATGCGATGCAGCCTGTGCCCGTCATCGAGAGCAATGAGCTCGAGCTCGGCATCGACGGCGCCGGACGGTCGCGACAGGGTTTCATAGAGGATCGAGAAGTGCGAGGCGGCGGGCGGCGAGGACGGCATGCCGGGATCGTCCCGGAGAGCGGCGACGATCTCCTTGATCAGGGCTTTCGGAAGCGCCATCCGCTGGAGGGTGACCCGGAAGTCGGTGCCCGCGATTCCCGACACCCGATGGGTTTCCGCGGCCGCGCGCAGGGGACCCTGGCGGTCCCGTGGCTTAGCGGCGTCGATATCGACCGTCAGGTCTGCCGCACGGCCCGTTTCGAGATGAAGGGAGCGCACCCGCAGGCCGGCAGCTTGCGGCTCCGTCACGAGGCGGATCTTGTCGCCGGGACGAAGGCGCCGCGGATCGTAGACCGCCTCCAGTGCCTGCATCACGGCGCTTCTGTTGAGAATCGTCAGGCCCTGCGCGCCCAGCAGGTCGAAGAGCGTGTCCCCCCTTTTCAGGCTGAGCTCGACGATCTGCTGCCCGTCGCTCGGCGCGGTGGCGCCCGCTTCCTGGGACTCGGCCGCCAGATACTCGTGAGGCTCGCCGGAAGGTTTCGCCCAGCCTTCCTCCGAGAGCATCAGCGACAGCAGGACAAGGCCGACCAGGGACGCGATTCTCGCGGCATGGCGAGACGGCGCCGACGAGACACGAGCCGTCATGGATTCCCCCTTTCTGCGCTCTCTTCGTCGAGAGTGGCGAATACACCGTACCGGCGGGCTTGGCGATAGGAATGAAGAGGGCGGCTCATCCCCTGGGACCGCCCTCGAAGTTCCGAACTGTCAGATGGGGCGGGTTCAGAAGCCGATATAGAACCCGACGCCGGCCTCCCAGGTGTCGTCGTCGCTGTGGCCGGTGCCGTTGCCGGCATCCAGGGTGTTGTAGCCCACCATGGCGTCGAGCGAGATGGCGGGGCCGATGTCGTAGCGGCCGGTGAACTCGACGATGTCGATCGTGTCGGAGGAGCTGCCGCTGTTGAAGTATTCGTAGTCCCCGTGCGACCAGGCGAGGCCGACGGTCCAGGCGTCCCAGTTGTAGGTGCCGCCGATGCCCGCGACCCAGTAGTCGGCGCCGCTGGCGCTCTGCCAGTTGTCCCGGAAGGTGGCGTTGGCGCCGACAGTGAAGCCGGAGAAGGTCACGTCGACATGGCCGGTGACGCCCCAGGTGGTCTCGACATTGCCGACGCCGCCGGTGTTCTCCCACTGGCCCTCGGAGAAGGCGATGCCCATGGCGAGGCTGACATCGTCGAACTCCGGCTCGAAATTGAGGGCGGCCGAGAACACGTCCTGGATATCGCCGGGATCGTTGCTGAAGCTGGTGCCGCCCGGCCCCGACCAATAGGAGTAGCTGTCCTGGTTGCCGGAATCGGGCGCGTAGGAAACGGCGAAATTGAAGCCGGCGAAGGTCGGGCTGAAATAGATCACCTTGGTGGCGTCGTCGGAGATGTCCAGCACGGTGGTGTTGGTCTGGAACACGCCGTTGGTGAAGCCGGCATGGTTGTTGGAGAACTCGAAGGAGGGCGAGTCGACGCCGAAGATGTTGGAGGCGGTGGGGATCAGGTAGCTGAGCTGCTCGGAGGCGTCGTCGTCGTCGCCGAAGCGGATCTGGCCCCAGCCGCCCTTGAAATAGGCCCAGACCTCGTCGATCTGGTCGTCGGACTGCTGGCCGGAGAGCTGGATCTCAGCGCCCACGGTGAGGCCGTTGTCGAGGGTGGTCGAGCCGGTGAAATGGACCTCGACCTCCTGGCGGAAGACGACGTCCCTTGTGTGCTGGCCCGGATCGCCGGTGCCGTCATCCTGGTCGAGGATGAGGCCCGCGGCGCCGGCGTAATAGCCTTCGATCCCCAGTTGTACGCCCTGCGCTGCCTGGGCGTGAGACGTGGCCAGTCCGGCGGCGACCAGCGCGGTCGTGCCGAGAAGTGCATATTTCATCGGAATTCCCCCTTCCTGCTTCACTTCGCGATTGCCGTCGCGATCAAATCCACGTTGTGACGGAACATGTCGATATAGGTCGGCGCGGGACCGTCCGCCGGCGACAGCGCCTCGGGATAGAGCTCGCCGCCCGGCTGCGCGCCCGTCGCGCCCGCGATCTGCTGCACCAGGCGCGGATCGTTGGAGTTCTCGAAGAAGTAGACCTTCACCTGCTCCCGCTTGATCTGATCGATGAGCCTGGCGACATCGGCGGCCGAGGCTTCGGTTTCGGTCGAGAGGCCGAGCGGCGACAGGAAAGTCACGCCATATTCGCGGCCGAAATAGCCGAAGGCGTCGTGGCTCGTGAGCACCTTGCGCTGCGCCGCCGGCACCGCGTCGATCCGCGCACGCGCATAGGCGTCGGCGTCCTTGAGCGCCTGGCTGTAGCGGGCGGCGTTCGCCGCGAAGTCCGCGGCGTACTCGGGATCGGCCGCCGCGAGCGCCGTCTCGATGTTGGCGACCCAGATCTCGACATTGGGGACGCTGTTCCAGACATGAGGATCGTCGACCGTCGCGCCGTCCTCCTCCATCGTGTGGGTCTCGATGCCCACCGAGGCGACGATGGGCTTGCCCTCATAGCCGGAAGCCTTGACCAGCCGCTCGAACCAGGTTTCGAGACCGTTGCCGCTGACAAAAGTCAGATCGGCGGCCTTGAGGGCCTTGGCGTCGTCGGGCGTCGGCTCGTAGTCGTGAGGGTCGCCGTTCGGCGGCACGAAGCTCTTCACCCGCACATGGTCGCCGCCGACATTCTTCACGACGTCGGCCAGCACGGTGAAGCTCACGACGGTGTCGAGGGTCTTGGCCAGGGCGGCGCTGCTGCCCAGGATGATGGCAGCCGAGGCCACGAGCCCCAGAATCGGCTTGGTCGGTCGCATGGAATTTTCCTTTGGTGGGTTCAGCCCGCGCCTCGCGGGCGGGGAAGCAGGCGCCGGATGACGCCGGACGGCCCCAGGAGCAGCGAGCCGCCATAGATGACGCTTCCGGTGAGGATGATCGTCGGGCCCGAAGCGAAGCCGAGATGAAAGGAAGCGATCAGGCCCACGAAGCCCGAGACCGAGGCCGTCAGCGCGGCGACCAGCGCCATGACGGGCAGGGTCCGCGCCCAGAGCTGCGCCACCGAGGCGGGCAGCATCATCATGCCGACCGCCATGAGCGTGCCCAGCGCCTGGAAGCCGGCGACCAGGTTGATCACGACGAGAAACAGGAACACCAGATGATAGAGCGCGCCGCGGCCGCCGACCGCGCGCAGGAAGCCCGGGTCGAAGCATTCGGCGACAAGCGGCCGGTAGACGAGCGCCAGCACGGCGAGCGTCAGGGAGGCGATGCCGCCGACCAGATAGAGCGCCGTGGCGTCGATCGCGAGGATGGTGCCGAACAGCACATGCAGCAGGTCGATGTTGGAGCCCCGCAGCGAGACGATCAGGACGCCGAGCGCCAGCGAGGTCAGGTAGAAGCTCGCGAAGCTCGCATCCTCGCGCAGCGAGGTCGTCCGGCTGACGAGGCCGGAAAGGAGCGTGACGCTCAACCCCGCGACGAGGCCGCCGACGCCCATCGCGAGGAGCGAGAGGCTGCCGGCGACGAGATAGCCGACGGCGGCGCCGGGCAGCACGGCATGGCTCATGGCGTCGCCGACAAGGCTCATCCGGCGCAGCATGAGCAGCACACCCACCGGACCGGAACCGAGGCCCAGCGCGATGGAGGCCACGAGCGCGCGCCGCATGAAGCCGTACTGGCTGAAGGGCTCGATCACGGCGCCGTAGAGGGTCATGAACGCTCTCCGGCCCGCCGAGCCTTGACCGGCGTCTCTTCTTCCCAGCTTTCCGCCATAGCACGCGCCCGCAGCAGGTTCGCGGGCGAGAGAGCCGTCTCGGTCGGACCCCAGTCGACGGCGCCGCGCGCCAGCAGCAAGGTCTGCGGGAAGTGCGTCCGCACCTGCTCGAAATCATGCAGGACCGCGATGACGGTGCGGCCGTCGCCATGCCAGCGCCGGACGATCTCCAGGAGATCGCGCGTCGTGCGCGCATCGATCGCCGTGAAGGGCTCGTCGAGCACGATCACCTTGGCGTCCTGCAGCAGCAGCCGCGCGAACAGCACGCGCTGGAACTGCCCGGCGGAGAGCGACCCGATATGGCGGCGCTCGAACCCCTCGAGCCCCACGGCGGTCAGCGCCTTGCGTGCCCTGAGCGCGGCGGCGGCCGCGATGCTGCCGAAGGCGCCCGTCTCGCGCCAGGCGCCGAGCATCACCGTGTCGGCCACCGTCAGCGGAAAGCGCCGGTCGATATCGACCGCCTGGGGAAGGTAGCCGACATCCCGGACGCGCAAGCCGCCGCGATCGATCGAGCCGGCGGCCACGCGCAGCTCGCCCATCAGCGCCTTCAGCAGCGTCGATTTCCCGGCCCCGTTGGGACCCGCGATCGCGGTCAGGCTCCCGGGCGCGAAGCTTCCCGAGAGATGCCGGACGGCGAGATGGCGGTCATAGGCGATCGAGACATCGTTGAACCGGATCGGCGCCAGCGTCATGGCAGAGCGACCGCCCAGGCGATGATCCCCCAAAGCCCGGCGACGACGGCCGCAGCCGCGACCAAGCGGACCGCCGCCGAACGCGCCATGACGGAAGACGAGAAGGCATCGTGGACCCGCATGGCCATCCCCCATGAGTTTCGCCGCAGAATGTTATGTTATAACATAACATGCAACAGAAAAATTGAGAGCCTTCGGCGAAAGCAGCGATGCCGAGGGACGCGGGGGCTAACGGTCGTCGAGAAAATCCGCGATGGCCGGCACCAAGGATGCCGACAGAGGAAGCTCCGGGCGGTCGTAAATCGCGAGATTGGGCAGGCGTTCGGCGGGCGCGTCCTTCAGCACGTGGTTCATGCCCTCGATGAGCCGCAATTCCCCGTCGGGCCGCGCGGCCGCGAGCCGGCGGGCATCCTCGACGCTCGCCTGAAGATCGGCCGTTCCCTGGATGACGAGAACCGGCAGCGCCGTTTTCGCGAGCTCGCGCGCCGGATCGAGCGGCAGCCACGACATCAGATAATTCTGCACGCTCGGGCGATAGAGCGCGGCGAGCGCGGGCGGCACCTCCGGGACCGGCCGTCCCCGTTCCAGCTCATCGACGATCCGCCGCGACGCCGCCTGCAGATCGGCGGGAACGCCTGCGGCGGAAAGCTGGCGTTCGATGAGCCGCGCCGCCGGCTCGCCCACACCGGCGATGAGGATCAAGCCCGCCACCGTCGCCTGCTGAGCGGCGAGCGTGGCGACGAGCGCGCCTTCGCTGTGGCCGAGGAGCGACAGGCGTTCGATGCGGCGATACGCATGCAGGAGATCGAGCCAGCCGACCGCATCCGCCACATAGGTCTCGACCCGCAGATCCTCTTCGCGGATGCCGGCCGCACGGCTTTCCCCGATCCCGCGCTTGTCGATCCGCAAGGCGGCTATGCCCCGTTCCGCCAACCCCTGGGCCAGGAGCTTCAGGCTGTCGTTGCGGGCCCCCGGCAGATTCCCGTCGCGATCCACCGGGCCCGATCCGGCCAGGATCAGCACGGCCGGCACGGGATCGCTGCCGTCGGGCATCGTCAGCGTGCCGTGAAGGCCGTCCCGCGCGACCTCCGTTTCCGTCCAGGCTCCCGCCGATGTGGGCAGCAATCCCAAGATCAACCCCAAGGGCAGGAAAAGCCGTTTCCTCAAGATGGCGCGCAATCTTCGAGAGCGTCGTCGATCGCCGGCCGTCAGCGCGACACCGCCAGCAGGTCCGCCAGCTCCTGCAGGCGCTGGAAGACCAGGACCGCACCCGCCTGGCGAAGCTTCTCGGGATGCCCGTCGCGGCAATGGGAGCCGCCGGCGAAGCCGAGCGCCGTCATGCCCGCCGCCTGCGCGGCTTCGATCCCCGCGCGGCTGTCCTCGACCACCCAGCAGGCTTCCGGCGCCACGCCCATCCGCGAGGCCGCCAGCAGGAAGAGATCGGGCGCCGGCTTGCCGCGCGCGACCTGGGCCGCGCTGAAGATGTGGGGCGTGAAACGGTCGAACAGGCCCGCCACCGCGAGCGAGTGATGCAGCCGGTCGGGCGGGCTGCCCGAAGCGACGCAGGCCCGCACCGGCAGCGCGGCCAGCAGCGCCAGGATGCCCGGCATCGGCTGCAGCCCGGTTTCGAAGGCCGCTTCGAGGCGCGGCCGCGTGCGTTCGCGGAAACCCTCCGGGATCGACCGCCCGGTCCGCGCCTTGAGATCGGCGAAGATCGCATCGCCGGTCAGCCCCACATAGCGCTCGGCGATCTCCTCGGCCGGGATGGCGATGCCCACCTCCCCCAGCGCGTCGGACAGCACACGGCAGGCGATGAGCTCGCTGTCGATGAGCACGCCGTCGCAATCGAAGATGACGAGATCGGGCCGGGCCGGCGGAAGCGAGGGCAAATCGGGCTCCTCAGGCGATGCTCTGGATGTCCTGGTCCGAGAGATTGCCGGGAACGATGGTGAGCGGCACGCGCAGCTTGCCGACGAACTTGCCGCTCAAGGCCGAGACCAGGGGGCCCGGGCCCTTGGAGCTGGTGGAGGCGCCCAGCACCAGGATCGAGATCGAGGGTTCCTCGTTGATGAGCTTGATCAGCTCGTCGCGGCGATCGCCTTCGCGCAGATAGAGCACCGGCATGGCGCCCGAGAGGCGATAGACCTCGGCCGCCATCTTCTGCATCAGGGCTTCGGCGGCCTGGCGCGTCTCCTGCGCCATCACCTTGCCCACGCCGAAGAACTGCTGGAAGTCGCCGGTCTCGGCGACATGAAGGAGGGCGACGCGCCCACCAGTCTTCTGCGCGCGCCGGCAGGCATAGAGCAGGGCCACCTTGAGCTCGGGCGATTCGTCCACCACGACCAGGAAGACGCGCGCCTGCGTCCTGGGGGCTTCTGTCGCGGCGGTGTCGGCGGATGCCGTCTCGGTACTGGGCGGCTTGGCCGGGGGTTCGGTGGCAGGGCACATGGAAGGCCTCCTTCCGGATCAGATCTTGCGGAAGATGAGATAGGCGAACCAGCCCAGAAGCAGGGCCGCCAGGACCGCGGAGACACCATAAGCCAGCGACTGGGTGTGGGCGAACTGATAGATCGCCGCGCCCAGGCCGGCCTTGCTGATGACGAGGGGCGTGGTCTGGGCGCTGACCAGCCTGCCGTCGCGGATCAGCATGACCTCGATCAGGTAGCTCCCGACCGGCACGTTGGAGGGGAAACGAAGATCCGTGCGGAAGAGCTGGTTGCCGAGGAAGCTGACCTTGCCCAGGACCGGCGCATAGAGGCCCTGCTGCTCCTTCACCCGGAACAACGCCTGGCGGAACTCCTCGACCTTGGTGGGTCTCGCGTCGGGCCGGATCAGCGAGAGGTTGTTGGCGCCCACCTGCTGGCGCTGCAGCAGCTCGGGCGTCAGGAGCTCCTCGATCGGCCGGCTGCTGGCGACCGCGTAGAAGCTCGGCACCAGCCCGAAGGTGAGGCTGTCGCGATTGACCCAGATGCCGGCGACGCGCTCCTTGCGCCGCACCGCCACGTCGGTCAGCGGCCCGCGCACGGTGACGATGATGTCGCCGGGCCCGTCGGTGGCGCCGAACATCAGCACGTCGGTGCCGGCGAAGCCCGTGGTGATGGCGATCAGGTGATTGGAAAGATCGGCGATCAGGGGCGCCGCCTGCGCGGGCCTCGATTGCGAACCCGCGAGCGCGAGCAGCGCCAGCAGCAGCAGCGCCGGCGCCTGCCAGCGGATCGTGCCGCCGGCGGTCACAGCACATCTCCGACGAGGGTGATGGAATAGATGTTCTTGGGCGTCGCCACCAGCTCCCAGGCCAGCACCACGCCGACCACCAGCACGAGCGCCGCCAGCAACACGCGGATCTGGTCGGCCGGCAGCTTCTGCACCACGCGGCTGCCGATCTGCGCGCCGATCACGCCGCCGACCGTCAGCACCAGCGCCAGCACCACATCGACCGTCTGGTTCTGCACCGATTGCAGCAGGGTCACGTTGGCGGCGACGAAGATGATCTGGAACAGCGAGGTGCCGACCACGACCATGGTCGGCATGCCGAGGATGTAGATCATCGCCGGCACCAGGATGAAGGCGCCGCCCACGCCCATCAGCGCCGACATGATGCCGACGAAGAAGCCCACCGCGATCGGCAGGAGCGCGCTGATATAGAGCCGCGACTTGCGGAAGCGGACCTTGAAGGGCAGGCCGTGCAGCCAGATATGCTGGTGCAGCTTGCGCGGCGCCACGAGGTGATGGCGGCGCCTGAGGATGCTGCCGAGACTCTCGACCATCATCAGCGTGCCGATCAGGCCCAGCAGCAGCACGTAGGAGAGGCCGATCACCAGGTCGATCTGGCCCAGGCGGCGCAAGAATCCGAACAGCAGCACGCCGACCGTCGAGCCGAAGAAGCCGCCGACCAGCAGCACGAAGCCCATCTTGAAATCGACATTGTCGCGCCGCCAGTGGCCGAGCACGCCCGACACCGACGAGGCCACGACCTGGTTGGCCTGCGTCGCCACCGCGACCGCGGGCGGGACGCCGATCAGGATCAGGAGCGGCGTCAGCAGGAACCCGCCGCCCACGCCGAACATGCCGGACAGGAATCCCACGCCACCGCCGAGCGCCAGCAGGATGAAGATGTCGAGGGACATCTCGGCGATCGGCAGGTAAATCTGCATGGCCGGAGCTCGGGAACTCACCAACGCGGAATCGGGCGCGAATCCAGAGCCCAGATACCCGGTCCCGCGCGACGCCGCCCGAATCGGGTAAAGCCCTCGATTTCCCTGGAGATTACACAGGTGCCGCAGGCTCTGGAAAGCCTGCCACCGCCGTTTTCACGCGAGAGCGCGCCATCGTCCCGACGATGCGGTGCGCCTGCACCCATCGGTGGCCTCCCCCGACGGAGAGGGCGGGCGGTTTGCATCCTTCCGTCATGCCGGCCCCCGTGTCGCGCCGCAGGCGCACACGAGGACAGGCTACGGCCGGCATCCATGAACACAAACCGAGCGACAGGGGAGGCGCCATGGGTGTTCATGGATCCCCACGGGAGCTTACGCTCGGGCCGGCCTACGGCCGGACCCGGGCGTGGGGACGAACCAGGGAGCGGCTGGAGCCGCTCCCTCGGTCACTTCTGCAGGATGTTCGAGATCTCCAGCAGCTGGGTGCGGGCACGCAAGAGGAAGAAGCCTTGCGCGGCCAGATGGCTCGGCCGCAGGAAGGCGTCGGGCCGGCCGTTCACCACCACCAGGGGCTTGAGGGAGGCCGCGACCTCGAAGGACTGGACCATCTGGTCCCAGGCGGCCTTGAGATCGCGCTCGGCGATGACCTGGGCGAAATCGATCTCGAGCTCGCGCAGCAGCAGCCCATAGGCATAGAGCCGGCCCTTGGTGGCATAGAAGATGTCGTCGGCCTGGAAATCGACCCAGTCGCCCGAATGTTCCTCCACCTGCTTGTCGAGCACGGCCGAGGCCGAGCCCAGATCGGCCCCGATGCGGTCGAGCGTGGCCTGGAGATTGTCGGCCCGGCGCTCGAACACGGCCTGGCCGCGAGACAGGCGATCGTTGAAGTTCTTCAGAAGCCGGGCGGCGGCGAGATATTGCTGCTCGGAAGACGCGGTGGGCGCCCAGGAGGTCGAGAAATCGAAGATCCACACCGTGGGCGAGTAGCTGAGCTGGCCCGCGGCCTTCTCCAGGTCGGGGTCCGCCTGGCTCGTGGCGCGCACCCGGCTGATCTGGTCGCGCATCTCCTGCACGAAGCGGGAGAGTGCCGAGACGATGCCCTGCTGGTAGTTGGGCATGTTGTCGAGCGCCCAGCCGGGCATGAAGAAGGGGTCGTTCGAGGGCCAGCCATGCTGGCCGACCTCGCGGTCGATCAGGGCGGCGGCGATGGCGACCGCGCGGCTGGCACCCTCGGGCGTCGCCGGCGCCTGGAAGTTCGGATCGTCGTCGATCCGGTGCACGACCAGCATGCCGACCGGGTAGTAGAGGGCGGCGATGACAAGGAGCGCCAGGAACGCGCGCAAGGCCCAGCGCAGCAGCCGGCCCCGGCTGACCGAGGGCAGCCACCGGCGCCAGCGGGGCTTCGGCGCCTCCAGCAGCGGGTCGTTCAGGAGAGGATCGTTCTCGCTCATCCGGCGCTCCGGTCTTGCAGGCTCCCGCGAAGGGGTCGGGGCTGTCGCAGCGGCCCGACGCTACCAGATGCAGCGAGCCTTCGGGGTCGGCAAGCCCGGCCGCCGCCTGCGGCCTGGCAGCGCAGACGACCCACGGTCGGACGATCCGGGGTCAAAGGCGGATCGGTCTGTCAGGTCAGGGGCGCAGGAAGCCCACCACATCCTCCACCTCGCGCAGGATGGGCGTCGAGACCGCCCGGGCGCGCTCGGCGCCGTGACGCAGCACGCCGTCGATCTCCGCCGGATCGGCCAGGAGGCGCTTCATCTCGTTCCCGATCTTGCCGAGCGTCGCGACCGCGAGGTCGGTCAGGGCCTGCTTGAAGGCCGAGAACTCCTTGCCCTCGAACTCCGCGATGACGGCGGCGAGCGGCCGGTCGGAGAGCGCGGCATAGATGCCCAGCAGGTTGAAGGCCTCGGGCCGGGCTGTGAGCGCCTCGTCCTTGACCTGGCCGCCGGCCCCCAGCGCCTCGGGACCGGGGAGCGGGTGCGGGTCGGTCTTGGCCTTGCGGATCTTCTGCGCCACGAGATCGGCATCGTCGGTCATGTTGATGCGGCTCATGTCGGAAGGGTCGGATTTGCTCATCTTCTTGGTGCCGTCGCGCAGCGACATGACGCGGGCGGCCGCCCCCTGGATCATCGGCTCGGGCAGCGGGAAAAGATTCACACCGAAATCGTTGTTGAACTTCTGGGCGATGTCGCGGGCGAGCTCAACATGCTGCTTCTGGTCCTCGCCGACCGGCACATGGGTCGCCTTGTAGAGCAGGATGTCGGCCGCCATCAGGTTCGGATAGACGTACAAGCCCGCCGAGGCGTTCTCGCGCTGCTTGCCCGACTTCTCCTTGAACTGGGTCATGCGGTTGAGCCAGCCCAGCCGCGCCACGCAGTTGAAGATCCAGGCGAGCTGGGCATGGCCCGGCACCTGGCTCTGGTTGAAGACGATATGCTTCTTCCCGTCGATCCCGGCGGCGAGATAGGCGGCGGTCACCTCGCGCGTGCTCTTGCGCAGCTCCGCCGGGTCCTGCCAGACCGTGATCGCATGGAGGTCGACGATGCAGAAGATGCAGTCGAACTGGTCCTGGAGCCGCACCCAGTTGCGGATCGCGCCCAGATAATTGCCGAGATGCAGGTTGCCGGTGGGCTGGACGCCGGAAAAGATGCGATTCATGGGGTCTGGAAGGGCTCTCAGGAGGGTAAAGGGGCGTTCGGGGCCGGTCCGGTCGGGTTTTCCAAGAGGTTTCGGCGCTCCGGAAGGGCGCTTTTATGACGGTCCGCGGCCCCCAAGGTCAAGCCGGGGGCCGGTTTTGGGCCGAAATTGGAGCCATTGCAAAAGCGGCCCCAATACCCCTTTGAAAACTATTGAAACCGGGTGCCCAGCCTCCAATATTGGGGGAGCGAGTTTTGTGGCTAACCCCAGGAGGGAACGAAACGCCATGGCTATGGGACCCGATCCGCGTCTGATGACGCGCGCGCAGGCCTCCGCCGCCGACGTCGATGTGGGCCTGCGGCAGTATATGCTGCGCGTCTACAACTACATGACCGGCGGCTTGGCCGTGACCGGCATCATCGCCTATGTCGTCGGCACCAATCCGACCTTCCTCAACGCCGTCTACGGCACCCCGCTCGCCTATGTGGTGATGTTCGCGCCCGTGGTGCTGGCGATGATCTTCAGCTTCCGCATCGCGAAGATGTCGGTCGGCGGCGCCCAGGCCCTGTTCTGGGTGTTCGCCGCCACGATGGGCCTCTCCATCAGCTATATCTTCGCGGCCTATACCGGCGTGTCGATCGCCCGGGTGTTCTTCATCACGGCCGGCACCTTCGCCGCGATGAGCCTCTACGGTTACACCACCCATCGCGACCTGACCGGTCTCGGCTCGTTCCTGTTCATGGGCCTGATCGGCATCATCATCGCCTCGGTGGTGAACATCTTCCTGGCGAGCGCCGCGCTGCAGTTCGCGGTCTCGGTGATCGGCGTGCTGATCTTCACCGGCCTCACCGCCTACGACACGCAGCGCATCAAGTCGATGTATAGCGAGCTCGACGGGCACGACATCGCCGCCAAGAAGGCGATCATGGGCGCCCTCAATCTCTATCTCGACTTCATCAACCTGTTCCTGATGCTGCTGCGCCTGTTCGGCAACCGCAACTGAGCGATCCGATCCAGCAGCGATCGATAACGGACGCCCGGGAGCTTGCGCTCCCGGGCGTTTTGTTTTGAAGGGATCGAAGGGTCAGCCCTTCCCCGTCAGCGCCGAGAGGAACATCGAGAACAGCTCCGCCTGGCTGGCGATGCCGAGCTTGGCATAGATGTTCTTGCGGTGGATCTTGACCGTGCCCGACGCGATCTTGAGCTGGCGCGCGATCGCCTCCGAGGAATGGCCGCGCAGCACCAGCGCCCCCACCTCGCGCTCGCGCCGCGTCAAGGGCCGCTGGCCGAAATCATCGAACAGCCTGACGAGATCGGGGCCCGACGGGAGCCCGTCGCTGCCGGGCGGGCCCTTGGCGCTGGCGGCGGCAGGCTCGGCCTCGAGCCGGCGCCAGTTCCGCTCGGCCGCCGCGATCACGACCGGCGCCACCAGATGGAGGCGGTTCATCTCGCGGGCGGGAAAGACGGTGCGGTGCCCGTCGCGCATCAGGGAGATCACCACCGTGGCGTCCGCGGAGGGCGCGAAGAAGAAGCCGATCTCCTCGGCGAGCCCGGTCCTTGCGTAGTAGGAGCGGTAGTACTGACTTTGATAAAAGCGGTCGGGCGCCAGCTCGCGCATGCGGTGGAGCCCGCTCGGCACCCGGCTGCGGCTGGCATGGTAGAAGGGGTCCAGCAGGTAGGGGCCGGCCTGATAGTCCGTCACGAACACGTCGCGCCGGTGGGCCGGGAAATTGTCGAAGAGATCGATCGGCCGCGCCTCGCCGCGATAGCCGAAGATGACCGAGAAATCGAATTCCGCCACGCCGGCCAGCGCCCGCACCAGGGCCGGGGCGAAATCCGGCGTCTCCATCGCCGTCAGGGCGGCGGCGATGTTGCGATGCCAGTCGGGATCGAGCGCGGACAAATCTATCCCCTAAACCGGTGCCACCCGGTCAAATCTATCACCATGGAGGTATATACAGAACGGGGTAGATGTCGCAACCTCATGGCAAAACAAAGGGATAGGCTCACCTCGAAGCCGTCTGGGACTGGGAAGCGCCGTTGGCGATTGCCACCATCAGCACCGCAACCGAACCGCGACCGGCCCCGGGCGAGCCGGATGTGCGATTTCGCGGCGTGTCCAAACGCTTCGCCGCCGTCGTCGCGGTCGATCATGTCTCCTTCGAGATTCCGCGCGGCGCCTTCCATTCCTTCCTCGGGCCCTCCGGCTGCGGCAAGACCACGACGCTGCGCCTGATCGCGGGCTTCGAGCAGCCGACCGAGGGCGCCATCGAGATCGGCGGCAGCTCGGTCGTGGGCGTGCCGGCCTACCAGCGCCCGGTGAACATGGTGTTCCAGCATTACGCCCTGTTCCCGCATCTCGACGTCTTCGCCAACATCGCCTACGGGCTTCGGCAGCGCCGGCCGCAGCCGGCCCGGGCCGAGATCGAGCGGCGGGTCGGCGAGGCGCTGGAGCTGGTGCGCCTGCCCGGCATGGGCAAGCGGCGCATCTGGGAGCTCTCCGGCGGGCAGCAGCAGCGCGTGGCGCTGGCGCGCGCGCTCATCAACCGCCCGACCGTGCTGCTGCTGGACGAGCCCCTGGCCGCCCTCGACCGCAAGCTGCGGCGGGACATGCAGATCGAGCTGCAGAACCTGCAGCGCGAGGTCGGCATCACCTTCATCCTGGTCACCCACGACCAGGAGGAGGCGCTCTCTATGAGCGATACGATCGGCATCATGCGCGACGGGCGCATCGTCCAGATGGGCCCGCCCAGCGAGCTCTATGACGCGCCGGTCAATCGCTATGTCGCCGATTTCGTCGGCGAATCGAATTTCTTCGCCGGCCGGCTGCTGCAGCAGGATTCCGGGGGCGCCGCGCTCAAGACCGACCGCGACGTGACGCTCGCCGCCCCGCTCTCGCGCAAGGGCGAGCCGCTGGCCGGCCAGGCGCGCGCCGTCATCGCCGTGCGCCCCGAGATCGTGGAGCTCTGGGACGAGGGCGATGCCCAGGGCGGCCGCGGCCTCGACTACCGCTTCACCGGCCGGGTCCATAACCGGATCTATCTGGGCGACCAGACCGAGTTCAGCATCGAGACGGCCGAGCTCGGCACCGTGCTGGTGCGGGCCCCCAAGGCCTCGCGCGCCGGCTCCGGCGCCTTCGCGCCCGGCAGCCGGGTGGGACTCGGCTGGCGGCGCCAGGGCGCGCTGGCGCTGGTCGACGCCTAGATCGGAGGGTTTTCAGCCGGTGCAGCGGAACACGACGGCGCCACCGGCCGAAAAGATGGGGTTCTACCGTCGCTCGTAAGACGAACCGTCGCCGGGAAAGACGACGGACAAACCGACAGGAGAGGAGACGACCATGGATCGGAAGGAATTCACTTATCACCTGCGCCGCTGGCAGAAGGGCTCGATCTCGCGCCGGCAGTTCCTGGGCGTGACGGGGCTGGGCGTGGCGACGGCCGTGCTGGCCAAGGCCATGCCGGAACTGGTGATGCCGCGCGCGGCCTATGCCGGCGATCTCGGCGACCGGGTGTCGCTGACCACCTGGCCCAACTATCACGACCCGAAGAACTTCGAGGATTTCACCGCCAAGACCGGCGTCGCCGTCGAGGTGAACGTGTTCGGCTCGAACGAGGAGATGCTGGCGAAGCTCCAGGCCGGCGGCACCGGCTGGGACCTGTTCGTGCCGACCAACTACACGATCTCGACCTACAAGGAGCTCGACCTGATCGAGCCGCTCGATCTCTCGCTGCTGCCGGCCTACGACCCCGCGGCGATGGAGCAGCGCTTCGTCGAGGCCGGCACGATCGACGGCAAGACCTACGCGGTCTCCAAGGACTGGGGCACCACGGGCTATGCGGTCAACACCAAGAAGATCACCGAGAAGATGACCTCCTGGAAGGATTTCTGGGACCTGGCGATGGGCAAATATACCGGCCGCGCCATGGTGCATGACTACCAGCTCACCACCATCGGCAACGCCCTCAAATATTACGGCTACTCCTTCAACTCGATCGATCCGAAGGAGTTGGGCGATGCCGAGAAGCTGCTCCTGGCGGCCAAGCCCCATCTCTTCGCGATCAACTCGGACTACCAGCCCTCGATGCGTAACGGCGATGCCTGGCTCACGGTCTGCTGGACCGGCGACGGCAAGCAGATGCATCGCGACATGCCCGAGATCGAATACGTGATCGGCAAGGAAGGCGGCGAGATCTGGTCCGACTTCTATGCCGTGCCCAAGGGCGCGCCGCATCGCGCCGCCGGCTATGCGCTCGCCAACTTCCTGCTGACGCCCGAGGTCAACGCCAAGGAAGTGCAGGCCCACGGCTATCCGTCGGCAGACTCCCGCACCAACAAGCTCCTGCCCAAGGAGCTGCTCGAGGATCCGATCATGTATCCGGCGGCCGAGCTCCTGGCCCCGCTCGAGTTCGGCGCGGCGGCGACGCTGACCAACCCGGCCCGCGCCGAGATCATGGCGCGCTTCAAGTCGGCCTGAGTTCCTGACCGCGCCTCCCTCGCCCGGCCGCTGACGCGGAACCTTCTCCCCTTCCTCGGGGAGAGGGAACGGGCGAGGGGGTTTCTCTCTTTCCGTATCGGAATTCATGGCGACAGCGACCCAGAGCGATCAGGCCGAAAGGCGCACCCGTTGGATCACGGTGCTGCTGCTGGCGCCCAGCGCATTCTGGTATCTGGCGCTGCTGGTGGTCCCGCTCGCGATCGTCGTCGTGTTCAGTTTCGGCGAACGGGCCGCCGCCGGCGGCTATCAGGCGGCCTTCACCATCGCCAACTACCTCAATCTGCCGGCGCGCGCCGCCGCCTTCCGCAACACGCTGATCCTGGCGCCGGTCGGCACCATCGTCTGCCTGCTCGCGGCCTATCCGCTCGCCTACTATCTCGCGATCAAGGCGAGCCCGCGGATGCGGCTCTTCCTGCTGATCCTCGTCATCGTCCCCTTCTGGACCAGCTTCCTGATCCGCACCTATGCCTGGATGTTCATCCTGGGCGGGCGCGGCCTGCCGGCAGTCATCGAGTGGCTGGGATTGGGCGAGGTCCGGCTCATCAACACGCCGCTCTCGGTCCTGATCGGCATGGTCTATGGCTATCTGCCGCTGATGGTGTTCCCGATCTTCGTGAGCCTCGAGCGGCTGGACAAGCGGCTGATCGAGGCCGCGGCCGATCTGGGCTCCAATCCCTGGCGCAGCTTCCTGCAGGTCACGCTGCCGCTCTCCGCGCCCGGCGTCATCACCGGCTGCATGCTGGTCTTCATCCTGCTGATGGGCGAGTACCTGATCCCGCAGCTCCTCGGCGGCGGCAAGGTGTTCTTCATCGGCAACGCGCTGGTCGATCTTTTCCTGCAGTCGCGCAACTGGCCGTTCGGCTCGGCCGTCGCCATGGGCTTGGTCGTCATCATGCTGGCCACCGTCACCATCTATCTGCGCGTGACCCGCCGCTACGGCGCCGGCCGCGACGTATCGCTGCTGTAGCGGCTGGGATGAGGTTGATGTCCGACAGCGGGGACGCGGCTCCCCCCTCCCTGCCCTCCCCCACAAGGGGGGAGGGGATGATTTTGTCGGCGCCGCCCGCGTTCTTATCCCCTCCCCCCTTGTGGGGGAGGGTGAGGGAGGGGGGTGGGCAACCGCTCCGCCCTCTCCGATAGATCGCCATGCGCGCCTATAGCATCGCCGTCTATCTGTTTCTCTATGCGCCGATCGTGCTGATCGTGCTGTTCAGCTTCAACAGCGGGAACAATGCCTCGGACTTCCAGGGCTTCTCGACGCTCTGGTACGGCAAGGCCGCCAACAATCGTTTCGTGATCGAGGCGGTGACCCACAGCCTCATCGTCGCCTCGAGCTCGGCCAGCCTCGCCACGGTCTTCGGCACCATGGCGGCTCTGGCCATACAGCGGGTCCGGGGTGCCGCCCGCCTCTTCTTCGATGCCATGACCTATATCGCGATCATGGTGCCGGGCATCGTCATCGGCATTTCGACCCTGATCGCGCTGGTGACGACCTTCGGCCTGGTCAACAACATACTGACCACGATCTGGCCCGGCGATCCGGCGACCGCGCCGCAGCTGGGAATGGGCTTCGGCTCGATCATCGCCGCCCATACCCTGTTCTCCCTCGCGCTGGTGATCGTGATCGTGCGGGCGCGCATCGCCGGCATGGACCGCAGCCTGATGGAAGCCTCGGCCGATCTCTACGCCACGCCCTGGGGCACTTTCCGTCAGGTAACCCTGCCCCTGATCCTGCCGGCGGTGGTCGCCGGCTTCCTTCTGAGCTTCACCTTCAGCTTCGACGATTTTGTCGTCGCCTTCTGGGTCGCCGGCTCCAAGACCACGCTGCCGATCTACATCTTCGCCTCGATCCGCCGCGGCGTCACACCCGAGATCAACGCGATCGGAACGGTGGTGCTGACGGTCTCGCTCATCCTGCTCTTCAGCGCGCAGTTCTTGCTGCGGCGCGGCGAAAAACCGAAGGCAAAGGCGGCCTGATCCCCCAACCGGCGGTGCAAGAAGTGGCTTGTCGAACCTGTTCCTTGGCGGCACCCTCACTCGCCGTCCGCGGTGTCTCGCGGACACTCACTTTGGGCATGGAACGGAGATGACGATGTCGACCGCGTTGTTGGTTGTCGATGTGCAGCGGATCTATACGGTCAAGGGCAACGAGCTCTACTGCAAGAACGCCGGCCAGACCGTCAAACGGATCAACCAGCTCATCGAGAAGTTCCGCGAGAAGAAGCAGCCGGTCTTCTTCATCCGCCATGTCCATAAGCTCGACGGTTCGGACCTCGGCCGCATGTTCGATTTCGCCGGCCCCGCCTCGGATTTCAGCTTCAAGGAGAAGACCGACGCGGTGGCCTATGACGAAAAGCTCGCGGTCCCGGCCAAGGCCAACGAGATCGTGAAGAGCCGCTATTCCTCCTTCGCCGGCACCGGCCTGCACGAGAAGCTGCAGAAGCTCGGCGTGACGCGCGTGGTCGTCACCGGCTTCATGACCAACTTCTGCTGCGACACGACGGCGCGTGACGCGCATGATCTCGACTACTACGTCGATTTCGTCCTCGACGCGACCGGCACGCCCGGCACCGCGAAGAGGGACCAGGAGCAGGTTCGCGACGCCGTGGGCGATTTCCTCGGCGGCGGGTTCGCGCGCGTCATGTCGACGCGCGAGTTCCTCAAGCAATTCGCGGCCGCTTGAACCCGGGAGGCAAGGAACCGCACCATGTACACGCTTTACTGGGGCCCCAACAGCGCGGCCCTGGCGCCCCAGATCCTGCTCGAGGAGATCGCTGCGCCGCATGAGCTCAAGACCATCGACACCTCGCAGCAGCAGCACCAGACCGCCGACTATCTGAAGCTCAACCCCAACGGCAAGATCCCCACGCTGGTGATCGACGGCAAGCAGGCGCTGTTCGAATCGGCCGCCATCTGCCTCTATCTGGCCGACCGCCACCCCGAGGCGAAGCTGGCGCCCTCGATCGCCGAGCCGGCGCGCGGCCTCTATTACCAATGGCTGGCGCATCTCACCAACACGCTGCAGCCGGCCTATCTGGCCTACTACTATCCGGACCGGCTTACCGACGATCCCAAGGGTGCCCCGCTCGTGCAGTCTCGGGCCCGGAAGGATCTCGCCCAGATCTGGGGCCGGATCGACAAGGCGCTGGGTGAAAAGGGCCCCTATCTGCTGGGCGACCGCTACAGCGCCTGCGATGCCTTCCTGTTCATGCTGTCCTGCTGGCAGGAGCCCCTGCCCGACCTCTATGGCCGCTTCAAGAACGTGAAGCGCTGTGCCGAGCTGGTGCGGGCCAGGCCGGCCGTGCAGCGCATCCTGCCGGCGAACGGCCTGGCGGCTTGAACACCTTATCCCCTCCCCCCTCGCGGGGGAGGGTCAGGGAGGGGGAAGTCTCGATGGGAGACACCGTGCATGAGCGGTACATCCCTGCTTCTCAGGCCGAGTCAGCCCCCTCCCTCGCCCTCCCCCGCGAGGGGGGAGGGGATGAGAGCGAGATCGCGGGCAAGGGCGATGTCTTTCCAATGAGCGACGGCTTGAACGGCGCCCGGCAATCCGCTTGAGTAGAACCGCTTAAGGCGCGGCCGCCTCGGCATGGGGGCGGCCGTTTTTCTTGACGGAGCGATAGGGAACCATGGCCGCCACGGAGCATGCGGAAATCGTCATTGTCGGCGGCGGCATCATCGGCTGCTCGATCGCCTATCACCTGACGCGGATGGGCAAGACCGACGTGTTGCTCCTGGAGAAGAGCGGGCTCACCCATGGCGCGACCTGGCATGCGGCGGGCCTGGTCGGGCAGCTGCGCGCCTCGCGCAACCTGACGCGCATGCTGCAGCGGAGCGTGGCACTCTACGACACGCTCGAGGCCGAGACCGGCCAGGCGACCGACTGGAAGCGGGTCGGCAGCCTGCGCCTCGCCTCCTCGCCCGGCCGGCTCATCGAGATCAAGCGCGCGCTCACCATGGCCAAGAGCTTCGGCCTCGAGATGCATCTGCTCTCGGCTCAGGAAGCGCAGGAGCTCTGTCCCATCCTCTCGACCGAGGGCGTGCTGGCGGCGGCCTATCTGCCGAGCGACGGCTATGCCGATCCGGCGAGCCTGACCCAGGCGCTCGCCAAGGGTGCCCGCATGAAGGGCGCCAAGATCCGGCAGGGCGTGAAGGTCACGGGCTTCGAGGTCAAGAACGGCCGTGTGGCCGCTGTTCTCACCCCGGACAGCCGCATCACCTGCGACATCCTCGTCAATGCCGGCGGCATGTGGGCGCGCGAGCTGGGCCTCTCGATGGGCGTGCGCGTGCCCTCGATCGCGGTCGAGCATCAATATCTCATCACCGATCCGATCCCCGACCTGCCCAAGACCATGCCGACGCTGCGCGACCCGGATTTGCGCATCTACTACAAGCCCGAGGTCCGCGGCATCGTGATCGGCGGCTGGGAGGAAGGCACGCCGGGCTTCGGCGAGAACGGCATCCCGCCCGATTTCGGCCAGCAGCTCCTGCCCGGCAATTTCGAGCGCTTCGAGAGCCTGGCGCAGGCGGCCTTCAAGCGCACGCCGATCGTCGAGACGGTGGGCGCGCGCGAGCTCGTCAACGGCCCGATCCCCTTCTCCGCCGACGGCGAATATGTGATGGGCAAGGCGCCCGAGCTCGACAATGTCTTCGTCGCGGCCGGGTTCACCTATGGCATCGCGGGCGGCGGCGGGGCCGGCGCCATGATGGCGGAATGGATCGTGCAGGGCAGGCCCAGCCTCGATCTCTGGCCGCTCGACATCCGCCGCTTCGGCTATCACCACGCCACCAAGGCCTTCTGCTTCCCGCGCGCGATCGACCTCTATGGCAAATATTACGCGCTGGGCTATCCCAGGCAGGAGCATCATTCCGCACGCGGCATCCGCCGCAGCCCGCTCTATGACACGCTCAAGGCCAAGCGCGCCGTGTTCGGCTCGCGCGGCGGCTGGGAGCGGCCGAACTGGTTCGCGCCGGCGGACATGGAGGCCGAGGACCGGCCTTCCTTCGGCCGCGCCAACTGGTTCGATGCCGTCGGCGCCGAGCATCGGGCGGTGCGCGAGCGCGTGGCGCTGATCGACCAAACCTCCTTTTCCAAGGCCGAGATCCTGGGACCGGGCACGCTGGCCGCCCTCCAGCGCCTTTGCGCCGCCGACATGGACAAGCCCCTGGGCAGCGTGATCTATACCCAGCTCTGCAACGAGCGCGGCGGCATCGAGGCCGATGTCACCTTCATCCGGCTGGAGGAGAACCGCTTCTATTTCGTCACCGGCAGCGCCTTCGCCACCCACGATTTCCACTGGATCCGCAGCCACCTGCCGCGCGACGGTTCGGTCCATCTGGTGGACATGACCTCGGGCCGCGCCACCATCAATCTGTGCGGACCGCAGGCACGCCGCGTGCTGGAGAAGGTGGCCGAGGCCGATGTCTCCAACGCGGCCTTCCCCTTCGCCACCGCCCGCGAGATCGCGGTGGGCGCCGCCCCCGTGCTGGCGGCGCGCATCGGCTATGTCGGCGAGCTCGGCTGGGAGCTGCATCTGCCGACCGAATATGCCCAGCATCTCTATGAGACCTTGTGGGAAGCGGGCGAGGAATTCGGCATCGCCGATGTCGGCTACCGTGCCATCGACACGCTGCGGATGGAGAAGGGCTATCTCTACTGGTCCTCGGACATCACGCCCGACTACAACCCCTTCGAGGCGGGGCTCGGATTCCGCGTCGCGCTGAAGAAGCCCGATTTCATCGGCCGCGAGGCGCTGGCCCGCGCCAAGGCCGATGGCCCCAAGCGCCGGCTCTGCAGCTTCACCCTCGATCAGCGCCGCGAGCTCGATCTGGCCGTGATCGGCGGCGAATGCGTGCTCAAGGACGGCAAGCCGGTCGCCACCGCCACCAGCGCCAATTTCGGCCACACGGTCGGCAGGTCGATCCTCTATGCCTATCTGGCGAACGAGGACATCGCGCCGCTCGGGACCGACGGCGTCTATGAGATCGAGGCCTATGGCGATCGTTATCGGGCGACACGCCATGAGGGGGCGCTCTATGATCCGAAGATGGAACGTTTGAAGAGCTGAGTGCCGTCGAGACCCGGCCAGGCCCGGCATCAAGACCGGGCCATCCGGGAAAGGGGGGAATGCGCAGATGAGCGGGGAAATCGAGGAGGTCCAGTCCCTCTTCAGCCGGATCCCGTTCCTGGCCCAGGCCGATCCGGCCCGGGCCCGGATCGAGCGGCTGGGCGGGCTCACCAACCGCAACTACAAGATCGCCACGCCGGACGGGAAAGCCTATGTGCTGCGCATCCCGGGTGCCGGCACCTCCGACTATATCGACCGCAAGGCGGAGCATCGGAACGCGGCCGCGGCCGACCGCGCCGGCGTGAACGCGCCGCTCCTCTTCTTCGATGCCGCCGACGGGCTCCAGGTGACGGGCTTCATCGAAGGCGCCGTCACCATGAACGCCGAGCGCTTCAAGGATCTGGGCGCGGTGGCGCGCGCAGCGCGCGCCTTCCGCAAGATGCATGACTCGGGCGAGACGCTCGCCGGCCGCTTCGAGCTGTTCCAGATGATGGACAATTACCTGGGCCTGCTGCGCGCCAAGGGCGCCAAGGTGCCGGACGGCTACGAAGCGGTGCAGAAGGAGGCCGAGGCAGTCCGCGCGGCGCTCGCCCGCCATCCCCTGCCGCTCAAGCCCTGCCATTGCGATCCCTTGGCCGAGAACTTCCTCGATACCGGCACGCGCATGGTGATCGTCGACTGGGAATATGCCGGCAACAACGATCCGATGTGGGATCTGGGCGATCTCTCGGTCGAGGCGGGATTCGGGTCCGACCAGGACGCGGCCGAGCTCGAGGCCTATTTCGAGGGCAGGGCGCCCGCCAACGATGTCGGCCGCATGGTGATGTACAAGGCCCTGTGCGACCTGCTCTGGACGCTGTGGGGCTGCATCCAGCTCATGAACCAGAACCCGGTCGACGATTTCTGGGGCTATGCGGTGAACCGCTTCGAGCGCTGCCAGGCGCTGATGGGCAGCCGGGATTTCGGCCGGCATCTCGACGCCGTGCGCCGGGGACCCTGAGCCGATGGATCCGCGCCTGCTGCTGGAGTTCTGGCTTTCCGATTATGCCCGGCCGCTCTGGTTCGAGAAGAACGCCGCCTTCGATGCGGAGATCCGCCACCGCTTCAGCGGATGGATCGAGCCCGCCGCGCAAGGGCGCTTCGCCGACTGGGAGCGGCGGCCCGACACGGCGCTGGCGCTGGTGGTGCTGCTCGACCAGTTCCCGCGCAACATCCATCGCGAGAGCCCGCGGGCCTATCTCCATGATGCGGTGACGCTCGCCATCGCGATGCGCGCCATCGCGCGCGGCCACGACCAGGCGCTGCCGCTGGACCAGCGTTTCTTCTTCTACATGCCGCTGGAACATTCCGAATCGCTGGCCGACCAGTGCCGGGCCATGGACCTGTTCCGGGGCTGGGTCGAGGCGCATGAGGGCGATCCCCGGCGCGGCAAGGCCGAGGAGGCGTTCCGCTATGTGGCGCGCCACCACGAGATCATCGAGCGTTTCGGGCGCTTTCCGCACCGGAACCGCTGCCTGGGCCGCAACAGCACACCCGAGGAGCTGGCCTTCCTGACCGAGCCGATGTCCTCGTTCTAGGAACCGCTACGCTCTAGCTTCCAAGCTTCGAGCGAGGTCCTGGGTCGACCGCTCGTTCGATCCTGAGGCGGCCCGCCCTTTCCGCCCCGGCAAAGCCCATGACAGAAAAGTAATCCGGGGTTGGCTTGGCGCCTGGGTTCGGCTTATATCCAGGGCCCCTCGCGTCAACCTGATTCTTTTCGCGCGGGAATCGAAACCCGAGGACTGCACGCCTATGCGCAGGATTGTTCTGATCGTCATCCTCCTGATCGCCGCCGCGGCCGCGGGCGGCTATTGGTGGAAGACCCGTCAGGCCGCGCAGGAAGCGGCCTCGGCCTCCAGCGAGGCCCCGGCCGGCGGCTTCTCGATCCCGGTCGAAGCGAGCCCGGTCGAGACCGCCAGCATCGACCTGGTGATCCCGGCGGTGGGCACGCTGCGCTCGAACGAATCGATCCGCGTCGCGCCCGAGATTCCCGGCCGGCTGGCCGAGATCCTGGTGCAGGAAGGCCAGAAGATCGACGAGGGCACGGTGATCGCCCGGCTCGACCAGTCGGTCTATCGCGCCGAACTGGAGCAGGCGCAGTCGGGCCTCGATCTCGCGAAGGCCGATGTCGAGCGCTACAAGAAGATGCGCGCGGGCGAGGTGGCCAGCGAGCAGTCGATGCAGCGCGCCGTCGCCGCGCTGAACGAGAACCTCGCCCGCATCGCGCTGGCGCAGGCCAACCTGGCCAAAACCGAGCTCCGGGCGCCGTTCGACGGCGTCCTGGGCCTGCGCCGGGTCAGCCTCGGCGACTATCTCGATGCCGGCGACGTGATCATCAATCTCGAGCAGGTCGATCCGCTGAAGGTCGATTTCCGCGTGCCGGAGATCTACTACACCACCGTCAATCTCGGCCAGACCATCAAGCTCGCCATCGACGCCCTGCCAGGCGAGACCTTCGAAGGCACGATCTATGCGATGGACCCGCTGATCGACGCCGGCGGCCGGGCGATCGTGCTGCGCGCCCATGTCCCCAACAGCCTCGACAAGCTGCGGCCCGGTCTCTTCGCCCGCGTCTCCCTGGTCTATGACACCCATCCCAACGCGCTGCTGGTGCCCGAATCGGCGATCGTGCCCTTCGGCAGCCAGAAGTTCGTGTTCCGCGTCGTCGATGGCAAGGCGGTGCAGACGGCGGTCAAGGTCGGCGAATACATCAACGACAAGGTCGAGGTGCTGGAGGGGCTCAAGGCCGGCGAACTGGTGGTGACGGCGGGCCAGCTCAAGATCGCCGATGGCATGGGCGTGACGCCGATCCCGAACGGCACGGCACCCTCGGGCTCGGGCCAGGAGGCGCCCGGCCAGGGTGCCTCCGGGGAGAGCGGCACCACGGAGAACCAGCCGGCGGCGGGCGGTTCCGGCAGCGATGCCGGCGCCGGCGGCGGCTGAACCGTCGGCATCGGGAGCCCGTCCTTTGCGCATCTCCGACATCTGCATCAAGCGCCCGGTCTTCGCGACCGTGCTCTCGATCGTGCTGACGCTGATCGGGCTCGTCTCCTATTCGCGCATCACCGTGCGCGAATATCCCAATATCGACGAACCGGTGGTGACGGTCTCGACCACCTATCGCGGCGCCTCGGCCGAGATCGTCGAGAGCCAGGTCACCAAGACCATCGAGAATTCGCTCTCCGGCATCGAGGGCGTGGAATACGTCACCTCGATCAGCCGGTCCGAGGAAAGCCAGATCACCGCCCGCTTCCGCATCACCCGCGACGTGGATGCCGCCGCCAACGATGTGCGCGACCGCGTGGCGCGCGTGCGCGGCGAGCTGCCCGACGGCATCGAGGAGCCGGTCGTCTCCAAGGTCGAGGCCGACGCCGAGCCGATCCTCTATCTCGCCTTCTCCTCCGACCGCCATTCCGACCTGGAGATCACCGATTTCGCCGACCGGGTGGTGCAGGACCGGCTGCAGACCCTGCCCGGCGTGGCCGACGTGCCGATCTATGGCGAGCGGCGCTATTCCATGCGCATCTGGCTCGACCGCGACAAGCTCGCGGCCTATCAGCTCACCACCCAGGATGTCGAGGCCGCGCTGGTGGCCCAGAACGCCGAGATCCCGGCGGGCCGGATCGAGGGCACGCGGCGCGAGTTCACCGTCGTCTCGCAGACCGACCTGCGCACGCCCGAAGAGTTCGGCAACATCATCCTCAAGAATGCCGACGGCTATCTGGTGCGGATGCGCGACGTGGCGCGGGTCGAGATCGGCGCCGAGGACGACCGCATCATCGCCCGCTTCCAGGGCAAGAGCGCCGTGGCGCTGGGCGTGGTCAAGCAGTCGGTCGCCAACCCGCTCGACGTGTCGCGGGCCGTGCGCGACGCCATCCCCGAGATCGAGGCGCAGCTGCCGCCCGGCATGAAGATCGACATGGCCTACGATTCGGCGGTCTTCATCGATCGTTCGATCGAGGCGGTCTACCACACCATCGGCGAGGCCGTGCTGCTGGTGGTGGGGGTGATCTTCCTGTTCCTGCGCTCGCTCAGGGCCACGCTGGTGCCGCTCGTCACCATCCCGGTCTCGCTGATCGGCGCCTTCGCGATCATGTTCCTCTGCGGCTTCTCCATCAACACGCTGACGCTGCTCGCCTTCGTGCTGGCGATCGGGCTCGTGGTCGACGACGCGATCGTGGTGCTGGAGAACATCTTCCGCCATATCGAGGAGGGGCTGAAGCCGATCGATGCCGCGCTCAAGGGCATGCGCGAGATCGGCTTCGCGGTCGTGGCCATGACGCTGACGCTGGCCGCCGTGTTCGCGCCGCTCGCCTTCACCGAGGGCCGCACCGGGCGGCTCTTCGTCGAGTTCGCGCTGACCCTGGCGGGCGCCGTGCTGATCTCGGGCTTCGTGGCCCTGACCCTCTCGCCCATGATGTGCGGGCGCATGCTCAAGCACAGCGCGCGCCATGGCTTCGTCTACAACACGATCGAGCGCGCGCTGGTCGGTCTCACCGACGGCTATCGCCGCTTCCTGGGCGCGGTCCTGCGCTGGCGAATCGTCGTGGTGCTGCTCTTCCTGCTGGTCGCCGGCGCCGGCGTCTTCACCTTCCGGCTGCTGCCTTCGGAGCTCGCCCCCTACGAGGATCGCGGCTCGCTGCTCGCCATCATGATCGCGCCCGAGGGCGCCACGGCGGGCTATACCGACCGCTACCTCAAGATGATCGAGCAGCTCTGGGAGGGCGTGCCGGAGAAAGAGGCCTATTTCACCGTGACCGGCTTCCCGGTGGTGAACCAGGCGATCGGCTTCATGAGCTTCGTCGACTGGTCGAAGCGCAAGCGTTCGGCCTTCGAGATCGTCCAGGGCCTGTCGGGCCCGATGTTCGCCAATCCGGGCCTGCTGGCCTTCCCGATCCTGTTCCCGCCGCTGGGCCAGGAATTCGACCAGACCCCGGTCCAGTTCGTGGTGCAGACCACCGGCACCTATGAGGAGCTGCAGGATCTGGTGAACAAGATCATGGCCGAGGCCGCGAAGAATCCGGGCCTCGCCAATCTCGACACCGACCTCAAGCTCAACAAGCCGGAGCTCCGGATCGATGTCGACCGCGACAAGGCCGCCGACCTGGGCGTGCCCGTGGCGGCCCTGGGCCGCACGCTCGAGACGCTGCTGGGCTCGCGCCAGATCACGCGCTTCAAGCTCGAGGGCGAGCAGTACGACGTGATCCTGCGCATGGAGGAGACCGAGCGCAGCCGGCCCGGCGACATCAGCGCGATCTATGTGCGCGGCCGCACGGGCGACATGATCCCGCTCGCCAACCTGGTCAAGATCGACGAGACCGTGGCGCCGCGCGAGCTCAACCACTTCAACAAGCTCCGGGCCGCGCGCATCACGGCCTCGATCGCGCCCGGCTATAGCCTGGGGCAGGCGCTCGAGTTCCTGCGCCAGACCGTGGCCCGGGTCGCCACCACCCCGGTCTCGATCGACTATGCCGGCCAGTCGCGCGAGTTCCTGCAGGCCTCGAGCAGCCTCTATGTCGTCTTCGCGCTGGCCCTCGTCTTCATCTTCCTGGTGCTGTCGGCGCAGTTCGAGAGCTTCCGCGATCCGCTCATCATCATGCTGACCGTGCCGATCGCCATGACCGGGGCGCTCGCGGCGCTGCATTTCACCCACGGCACGCTCAACGTCTACAGCCAGATCGGCCTCGTCACGCTGGTGGGGCTCATCACCAAGCATGGCATCCTGATCGTCGAGTTCGCCAACCAGCTGCGGGCGCAAGGCAAGGCCAAGATCGAGGCCGTGATCGAGGCGGCCTCCTTGCGGCTGCGGCCGATCCTGATGACGACGGGCGCCATGGTGCTGGGCGCCATCCCCCTGGCGCTCGCCACCGGGGCGGGTGCCGAGAGCCGCCAGCAGATCGGCTGGGTCATCGTCGGCGGCATGACCCTGGGCACGCTCCTGACCCTGTTCGTGGTACCGGTCGCCTACTCGCTGCTGGCGCCGAAGAAGCTTCCCGACGCGATCGTCGAATCCGCGCGCGAGCATGCCGCGATCGAGCGCGAGGAGGAAGCCCGCCGCCGGCGCGCCGAGGCCCCGGCCGAGTAGCCCGCATTTCCCGCCCCCCGGCAACCGAACGGTTGCCGTCGCACCGTTATGCCCAATCCCGATGACCGGATTGACGACGGCACGCTCTTATTATCATATTGGACCGTCAGCCTCGGACCGCAGAAAAAATTTCAACCTCCGCAAGAATCAGTGACGCCTCAAACATTTGCGATTTCCTTCCCAGGGTTTCGAAGCTTCTGGGTTTTCCTTTCTCCGTAGATTCATTGGCGGCCATCGGCAACCGGAGCGCGAGGCCGATGGCTCGTTGCGTCGAGAGTCGGACGACGACCTGATGGCTTGGCATTACCCCCGAAGGAAACGAAGCCCATGAGCATTCAACTCTTCGTCCCGAGCTTCGCCGTGGAGGAAGTTCTCGCGGAAATCCGTGAGTGCCTCGAGCGCGGCTGGACCGGGCTCGGCTTCAAGACAGTCGAGATCGAGAATCGTTGGAAAGACCATACCGGTCTTCCCCATGCGCATTTCCTGAACTCGGCGACGGCCGGCCTTCATCTCGCCCTGAACATCTTCAAGGAGGAGTACGGCTGGAAGGACGGAGACGAGATCATCACCACGCCCCTGACCTTCGTTTCGACCAACCACGCCATTCTCTATGAGGGCCTCAAGCCCGTCTTCGCCGACATCGACGAATATCTCTGCCTCGACCCCCGCTCGGTGGAGCAGCTCATCACGCCGCGCACGCGGGCGGTGATTTTCGTCGGGCTCGGCGGCAGCACGGGCCGTCTCGAGGAGATTCAGTCGCTTTGCGCCGCCCACGGTATAAAGCTGATCCTGGATGCCGCCCACATGGCCGGCACGCGGCTGCATGGCCGCACGCCCCGCGGCGACGCGACCGTCTATTCCTTCCAGGCCGTCAAGAACCTGCCCACGGCCGATTCCGGGATGATCTGTTTCGACGACGAGCATCTGGATGCGATCGCCCGGAAGAAGACCTGGCTTGGCATCAACAAGGACACCTATACGCGGACCAGCGAGGGCGGCACCTACAAGTGGCTTTATGACGTGGAGTATGTGGGCTTCAAATACCACGGCAACTCCATCATGGCCGCGATCGCGCTGGCGCAGCTGCCGTACCTGGAGCGGGACAATGCGCGCCGGCGCGAGATCGCCGCGCGCTACGATTCCGGGTTCGGCGGCCAGGAGAGGGTCGCCACGGTCCCCGTGCCGCCGGGCTGCGAATCATCGCGCCACCTCTACCAGATCACCGTCGACGACCGCGATCGGATGATGGTGTATCTCAACGAATGCGGAATCTTTCCCGGCGTGCACTATCTCACCAACACCAACTACCGCATGTTCGCCGATTGCCGCGGCCTCTGCCCGAACGCCGAACAGGCGTCCGAACGGATCATCTCCCTGCCGCTGCACCTTCGGCTCACGGATGCCGACGTCGACACCGTGATCGATCGGGTGATCCGGTTTTCGCATCGGCAAAGTCGGCCCGCGGCGGCGAAGGAGACGCCTCATGTCGGGATCATGGCCGGCCGCTGAGCGGAAGCTCGCGCGCGCGAAATCCCCGAGTGACCCGCTTCGCTTCGAGATCCGCGATTCGGCCGGCGCCGTCGTCGCGAGGATCAGGCCGATCGTGGAATCCGACCTGACCGACAACGGGCTGATCGCGACAATCGCGCGCTGGCGCGAAGAGAACAAGGAACGCTTCCTGACGATCGTTCCCTTCAGCCCCGAAGGGACCCGCCATTGGATGAGCCGCTTCCCGGTCGGCGATCCGGGGCGAATCCTGTTCCTGGTGGAAGCGGCGAACGGCGAGCGGCTGGGTCACTACGGCCTGTTGCTGATCGGCGATGGCGAGGCCGAGATCGACAATACCCTGCGCGGCGCGGCCGGCGTGCCGGCCGGGCTGTTCGGCCTGGTGGCCCAGAGGATCATCCGCTGGGCCATCGACGACCTCGGCGCGCGCAGGCTGGTCGTGCGGGTCTTGTCGAACAACCGGACGGCGATCCGCCATCAGGAGCGCAACGGCTTCGTCCAGGAGGAGATCCTGCCGCTCCGGGAATCCCGCGACGGCGACATCGTCCGTCGCGAGGTGGTGGCCGACGCGTCGCTCTCGAATCTTCCGTTCGGGCTGGCCGTGCTCTCCTATCCCATTCCGCGGCGATGACGATGCCCGATCCCGCTTTTCCCGGCTGAGCTGATCCGGATCGGTCGCATGTTGGACGCCCCCCAATCCACCGCCCAGGCGAGCCGTCCGCCGACCGTCGCGATCAAGGTCGCGGACCTCATCGCCGATACCGTCTGGTCGCCCGGCGGCGGTCATGGCACCGCCTCGCCCGAGCTCTCGATCCTGTTGCCGACCTTCAGGCGCGGCGCCGACGGCCTTCTGCAGCGGGCGATCGAGAGCATCTGTCGGCAGAGTTTTCGCGATTTCGAGCTCATCGTCGTCGACGATGCGTCGACCGACGGCAGCGCCGAGATCGTCAGGAACTGGATGGCCAGGGACGGCCGGATCAGCTGCCTGACGCATCCGCGGAATATCGGCCTTCCGGCGGTTTCGGAGCTCGAAGCCTATCTCAAATCGCGCGGGAAATTCATCGGCTTCGCCTTCGACGATTTCATCTATGAACCGGGCGCCTTCGAGGCATTGGTCGCGGCAGCCCGCGCCAACCCCGATTCGCTCGTTCATGGTTATGTCCAGATGGTGGGCTGGAGCGGAGTCCATCGCGTGCTGGGACAGGAGCTGCCCCCCTACGCCCAGCTCTGGCAGGAGAATTTCATTGCCAACGCCTCGGTTCTGATGCCGCGGCAGATCGTCGAGACGATCGGCTTCTACGATCCGCACATCATGGCGACGCGGAACTGCGATTGGGATCTGTGGCGGCGTGTGCAACGGCGCTTTCCGATCGTGCCGATTCCCGCCTTCATCGGGCGGGAATTCGGCTCGGCGCGTTCCGACAGCCTGGGGAGCACCTATCCCGTCTTCCAGGACGTCATGTCCGAGTTCTATGGCTCGAGGGACGACGCGACGCTTCTGCCTTCGAGACTCCCGGACCGCGACGTCTGGGCTCTTCCGGAAAAAACCTCCTTCGCTCTCGCCGCGGCGACCATCAACGTCCGGAAGTTCTTCAAAGACAAGAGCTGGGCGAGGAAGGCGCAGATTGCCGACGATGCCGACCAGCGGCGGCTGACCCAATCCAATCGGCCCATCATCGGCGTCGCCGGAAGCCTCGATGCGATGACCTCTCTCTGCTTCGACGCCCTCCGCGACCGGTTCGGCGGAGAGCTGAGGTTCATCGACCTTCGCGCACCGCAGGCGTCTCAGACACGGCATCTCCTGTTCTGCGACGCGCTGATCGTCGCCGGCATGCCCTTCGAGGACAGGTGCCGGCACGCCATGGCCGTCTGCAAGAATTTCGGGATCGACGTCTATCAGCTTGCCGACGAGGATCCGATCCGTCCGGCGCGGGGCTCCTCCGAACGCGCGCCATCCGATCCGGACGACGTCAAGCAAGCCTTGCAAGTCTTCAAAGGCGTGCTGGCAATATCGCCCGCGCTCGTCGAGCGCTACAAGGCGAACGCCCTGCATGCCAACCTGCGGCTGCTCGGACCGGCATTCGACCGCGCGACGATGGACAAGGCGCACCGGGTCGCGGTCGAACCGCATCTCGGCAAATTGCGCATCGGCCTGACCGACGACGGGTTCCGCCGGAAGTCGCTGCAGGACAGCCTCTATCCCGCGCTGCTTCGCCTGTCGCAGCATCGGGATGTCGAGCTCGTCGCCACGGCGCCTTCGAATCCGGGAGCCGACGGCTGGGCGCCGCCGCCTTCTCCCGTGGCCTCGCGGTCCCTCCCGCGGGCGAGTTCCTATGACGCCTTCATCCAGGGCTGGCGCGCGCTGGGCATCGATCTGCTGGTACATCCCGAAGGCACGAGCCTCGATATCGACCACAAGGCCCCGGGCCTTCTTCTCACCGCTCTCTATCTGGGCGCGGTTCCGGTCGTTTGCGACGAGGCGGCCTTTCACGGGATCGGCGAGGATGACGGCGTGCTGAAAGCCGCCCCGGGCGCGGCGAACCTTGTCACGGTCCTGGAAGGGGCATCGGATCCGGATCGCCGGGTCGAGCTGCTCCGCCGGCTCGAGAGATTCTGCGTGAAGCGCTTCGATCCGGAAGCGAGCCAGCGGGTCCTTCAATCAATCTGCGAGGCGACCCGCCCGGCGGATGCCCTGAGCCACCAGGCCCGGCTCCATAGCGAATATGCAAGGCTGTTTTATGTCGCCGACCAGGCCGCCATTCAGCTCAATTCTCGGGCCTTCAAGCTGGCCATGAAGCTGCGCCGGCTTGTCAACCTCGCCCGTCACGCCGGGCGGGCTTTGCTGGGCCGCTGACCAATCGGGGCCGCGGGCCCGTTCGCGCCTCGATGCAGTCGGGCCGGATTTCAGGCACCCGTCCGGCCTTCTTCGCGACTCGCCGAAGTTTCGATAATCTCGATTTGCTTGGCCGAGACGGAATGGGCAAACGATTGAGAACCTGCTGCTGGCTCGATGTCGGAACGCAAGCCCCGCCTGCCGGACCGGAAACGGGGGGTTCGGTATAGGCGATGCGGTGGCGTGCGGCGCGGGTGGCGTTCCTGTTGACAATGCTCCTCCTTGCCGCCGCCTCGACGGCACGAGCGGCGGGAGCCGAGCTCGACGAAGCCGCCGCCGCGATGGCCAAAGGCGACTGGGCAAGCGCCCTGGCCTTGCTGAAGCCTTTGGCCGAGGCCGGCGACCCGGCCGCCCAGTACAAGCTCGGATCGATCTATCGGGAGGGCGCCGGCCTGCCGGTCGATTATTCCTCGGCCCGGCAATGGTTCGAGAAGGCGGCGGTCCAGGGCTACCCTGACGCGGAGCTGGCGCTGGGCGATCTCTATGCGCAGGGGCGGGGCGTGACCCGGAGCCTCTCCACCGCATCGGATTGGTACCGCCGGGCGGCAGAGCATGGCAACGCGCAGGCGATGAACAATCTGGGCGCCATGGCCTGGAGCGGCGATGGCATGAAGGGCGATCCGAAAGCCGCCCTGAACTGGTTCACGGCCGCCGCGAACAAGGGCCTGGCGATCGCCCAATACAATCTCGGGCTGGTCTATGCGCGCGGCGAAGGCGTACCGGTGGATATGAAGGCGGCCTATACGTGGTTCCGCCTGGCGGCCAATGGCGGCAACGAGGATGCCTTGCAGGCGATCGATGCGGTCGCGCCGACGCTGTCGCCCGAAGAGATCGATGGTGCCGAGGCCGCCGCCCAAGAGTGGCGGCCGCAACTCTGATCGCCGTCCTGTCGGCATCTCCGTGATCAAGTCCAAAGGGCGCCGCGTTCCCGGAGCCGGGCGGGCGCGCCGCAACGATCAGGAACGGGGAGAGGCTGTCACCGCCGGGACGACCGTCGAGACCGGGCCGGTCCCCCGATCGCGGGCTCCGGAAGAAACGGACTTGCCGGAAAGCCGATCGGCCAGCGGACGCAGGGAGCGGCGATAAAGCCAATATTCAAGACCGCCGAAGGCGCTCCCGCCGGCGAGGCCGGCGCCAAAGAAGATGGCGAACGCCGGCCAGAACCCCGGGCCATCGTCCTTCAGAAGCTGATAGAGGGCGACGATGATCGGCAGATGCACCAGATAGAGACCGTAGGACCAGTCGCCGATCCGGGCCAGAAGGCGCGGCCATGGAATCCAGGGCAGCAGGCTGGCAAGGGCGAGACCGGCGCCGCCACAGAGAATGAGCCTGATGTGGAACTCGTTCATCACGGCGCCCCGCCACAGGGATTCCACAAGGATCATCGCCAGCCACAAGGCGAGGGCAAAACGCCGTCCGTGCTGCAGGGCGCCGCACAGAAGGAACCCGCCGATGAAATAGAGATTGAAGGGGGAGAACAGGATGGTCCCGGCACCGGCCGAGGCCCAGAAGTCGCTGCGAACGCTCAAGGCCGGCGCCATCAGAATCAAGAGGGCCCAGACCAGCATGAAGGCCGTCTGGATCGCGGGTCGGAGCTTCAGCGCTATTGCAAGAAACAGCAGAAAATAGAAGACGATCTCGTAGATCAGCGACCAATAAGGAACCTGGAGCATCGGGCTCAAGCTGCCGCTGGGCAGCAGCAGGAGAGAAATCTCGAAGCGAGGATCCTGCAGGGCGCCCGGCAAGAAGAGCGCCAGAAGCAGCAGATTGACGAACGACGCCAGCAGGTAGCCGGGATAGATCCGCAGGAGACGGTGCAGCGCGAAACGCCGGGCCGGCTGGCCGGTCTGCAGGGCCATGACGAAGCCCGAGATCATGAAGAACAAGAAGACCCCGATGGCTCCGACATAGAGATAGCGAAACGCCATCATGTCTTCGCCTTCGGTCAGCCCCGCGAAATAAACGGCATGCTGAGCGAGCACCAGGGTCGCCGCGATCGCTCGCAAGCACTGGATTCCGCGGAAGCGAAAAAGTCCGGAGGATTGATTCAATGAGCGATGAGCGCTCGGAGAGAGCGGACCGGGAGGAGTTCGTCGAATAGCCCATAGTGCCAGCGCGGGACGATTCCTGTCAACGAACGCAACGACGGGTTGTCGACGGGTCGGTATCGAAACCGCGCCCGCGAGGCCCTCGGCCGTTGCGCCCCTTGCGTCGGGTCGACTACTGTCGACCGATATCGAACGTCCCGGTTGGGCACCAAGAATGCGATTTGAGGATTTTTTCCAGGATCTCGTCGTCGACCGCCGGGCCGATGCTCCCAACGCCCCCACCGTCTCGATCGTTCTTCCGACCTACGCTCGTGCCGAGCGCATGCTCGGGAGCGCCATCGACAGCGTGCTGTCGCAGAGCTATGGCGATTTCGAGCTCATCGTCGTCGACGACGGGTCGCGCGACGGCACCGCCGACATCCTGAACGAGTATCGACGCGCCGATCCACGCGTGACGGTGCATCGGTACCGCAGGAACAGCGGCTTGCCCGCGTTGCGCGTGAATCAGGCGGCGATGGCCGCCCGGGGGCGGCTGATCGGGTATCAGTTCGACGACGATCTCTGGACGCCGGAAAGCCTGAAGATCAGGGTCGAGGCGATCGAGGGGCGCGAGAAGCCGTCCGTCGTCTACGGCATTGCCGATCTCGAGGCCGCGCCGCCGGGGCAGCCCGAGACCACGCGCAGGCTCGGCGCCTCCTTCAACTATGGCCGGCTCGTCGGCGGCAACTACATCGCCAACAACAGCGTCCTGCACCCGATCGAGTTGTTCGAGATCGCCGGCATGTACGATCCGCATGTCGTCTGCCGGCGCTACAGCGACTACGATCTCTGGCTCCGGTTCGGCGCCGTTGCGGATTTCATCTTCCTCGACGCGGTCGTCGCGAAGGTGCGCGCTTTCCAGCCGAACTCGCTCGGCACCTCGATCCCGCACGACCACACGATCTACCGCAAGTATCTGGAGATCCCGCGCGAAGAAGCGCTCAAGCCGGCCGCCATCCGGCGCTATGAGGTCGCCGGAACGGCAATGCTGCGCCAGGTCTTCTCGGAGCGGGAGGTCGACCAGATCCGGCGCCGGTCGATCATTCCGTTCCTCGTCACGCAGCACGACTATGCCCGCACCGAGGCGCTGCTGCCGGCGATGGTCTCGCGTCGCAAGCGCAAGGCCCTGGCGGTCGTGAAGCCGGATTTCTCCACCAGCATCGATGTCACGATCCGGAACTTCACGCGTCTCGACGACAGCCCCTATTCGAATTTCTTCGTCCCCGAGCGTGAGATCGGTTCGGTTGCCTGGAGCGGTGCCGACACGCTGATCATGTACCGAACGGTCACCGACGGCACCACCAGGGTGCTGAACGCGCTGAAGGCGGATCGATCCTGCGTCTATCTGATGGACGACAACATGCTCCGGTTCGACGAGGTGGGTCCGGAGCATCGGTTCCTGGCGCCGGGAACGCCGGCCCGGGCCGCGATCGAGACGCAGATTCGCGAAGCTCACGCCTGTATCGGCTACAGCGACCAGATCAACGCCGACATGGCCGCCCTCAATCCCCACGTGCTGAGGCTCGATACCAACATTCCCTTGCGCTTCCTGAGCGAGCGCCCCTACAGCCGGGGAAACCGGCTCAGCGTGGCGGTGCTGAGCGGGCCGGTCCGCCGCGAGATCCTGCAGGCGCTATGGCCGGCGCTGGCCGCTTTCGCCGAGGCGGCACCCGACGCCATCGAGTTTCATTTCTGGGGCCTGGATCCCGCCGCGTTCGGATCCCTGCCCTGCCCGGTCTCCTGGCAGCCCTTTACCCATTCCTATGATCTTTATCGATCGCGGTTGTTGCAGGCCTCGTTCGACATCATGCTGGTCCCGCTGGACGATCAGCTTCTGGCGTCGCGCAGCAAGAGCCCGGTGAAACTTCTCGAAGCCGTCGCCAGCGGCGCCATCTGCATCTTCACCGACGCGCCTCCTTATCAGGGCCTGCCGGACGATATCTGTCTCAAGACGCCCAACACGATCGAAGGATGGCGGTCGGCGCTCGGGCGGGCACAGGCGCTCGGGCGGGACGGGCGTGCCGCCATGCTCGAGCGGGCGCGGGCCTTCGCGCAGAAACGCTACGCGACCGAGCGACAGCTCGTCGATTTTGCCGCCTGCTTCGACGCGGCGGACCTGCATCGCCGGCTGGGCCGGCGCGCCATCGCTTATGTCTTCCATGAAACCTCTCTCGGCGGCGCGACGCTGCATTTGCTGCGCCATGCGCAGATGGCGAGGTCGCTGGGGTTCAGGCTGGTCGGCGTGATCGGCGCCTCGAACGAGGAGGATGGGAGGATCTTCGCGGAACGCTGGGCCGGTGTCAGCGGCGACGCGCCCCTGATCTCCAGCCGCTGGAGGATTGGCTATACCGACGGCCCGATGGGCGGCGATGAGCATCGAACGCCCGACGACAAGGACCGGCAGGATGGCGAGACCATGGCCCGCCAGATCGAGGCTCATGATGTGGGCCTGCTTCATGCCGCGGTCTGGAATCCGACCGCGATCTTCGCCGGCGGGGCGCTCAAGGTGCCGGTGGCGGTGAGCCTGCATCAGTTCATGCCCATGGAGGAGGGCGCGGCCTGGAATATCGCCGACGCGATCCACTGTTCCTCGCTCCGCTATGCGCGCGACTGGGCGCAAGCGATGCACAAGCCCGTCCGGCGGATCGTCTGCCCGGTCGAACCGGCCTATTTCGATGCGTTCCCAGCCAACCTGTCGCGCCGCCGCGAGCCGGGCTCCGGTCTGCATCTGCTGATGTCGGGCACGCTCCAACCTCGCAAGAATCAGCTCGAGGCGATCCGCGCCGTCGGGCTCCTGGCACGGCAGGGACTGGATGTGACGTTGGACATCATCGGCTACGACCGGATCGTGCCGGACTATCCCGATGCCTGCCGCAAGGCGATCCTTTCGCTGGGGCTCCAGGATCGGGTGACGATCCACGGCTTCATCGACAAGCCGGAGCACTTCTACCAGGGGCGCTGCCAGATCCTGCTGATGGCATCGACCGACGAGTCGATGCCGCAGACCGTGCTGCAGGCCATGGCCGCGGGCCTGATGGTGGTGACGACCGACGTCGGCGGGATCGGAGAGATTCTGCGCCACCGCTACGGGGGCATCCTGGCCGGAGGCCACGATGCGCCGGCCTTGGCCGAAGCCGTTCATATGGCCGCGTCGTTGCCGCCCGACCAGGCCGAGGAGATCCTGCGCCGGGCCCATCGCAGCGTCGGGCTGATCGCGCGGGAAGAGTATGTGCGCGCCGAATTGATCGATTTCTACAACGAGGCTTTCGAGAACTGGGAGACCCGTGACCGCCCTCCGCTGGAGAAGATCCGGATTACCGCCGCCCCGTCGCCCCGGCCGGTGGAGCTGCTCGCCCTCGAGACGCGCATCCACGCGCTCGAGAACAGCCTTTCCTATCGCCTGACGGCCCCCTTGCGCCGGCTGGTCCGCCGGCTGCCGGCGCTGGCACGGGTCATCAACCGTCTCCGCCGCCGGCGCTGACGGGGCCGATCGCGGCCGGTTGCATTCTTGGCGATCGCCGGCACGATGCGGTCCGTGCCCGCGGGTGAGGCGATCGGCACGCGGTCGGTTTGGCTCCGACGAGGTTGTGGGACAAAAGATGGCCGGCTCGCTCGAAGACATCCTCGCGAAGGACCTTGCCGTGATCTTCTGCGGGATCAATCCCGCGCTCTCGGCGGCCGTCGCCGGGCATCATTTTGTCCGGAGAAGCAATCGCTTCTGGCGGGTGATCCACCTTGCCGGTTTCACACCGCAGGAAATCTCGCCCGAGAACGATCGCACGATCCTCACCTACCGCTGCGGCCTGACGGCGGTGGTGGCGCGAGCGACCGCGCGGGCGGACGAGCTATCCACGCGAGACTTCGCCGCCGCCGCCGCGCAATTCGAACGGAAGATCCGGCGCTACGCGCCGCGGTTCGTCGCCTTTCTCGGCAAAGCCGCCTATTCCGCGCTCTCCGGCCAGCGGCAGATCGACTGGGGTTCACAAGCGGCAGCCTTCGGCGGTGCCGCGACCTGGGTGCTGCCCAATCCCAGCGGCCGAAATCGCGCCTTCAGCCTGGACCAGCTCGTCCGCGCCTATCGCGAGCTCCATCAGGCGGTGGATCGGGGCTGATCCCGCACACACCACCCTCCGCGAAAGGCGCGAACGCTTTGCGTCGGCAGCCTCGAGCGACCTTCTCGAGCTCCTGGCATTCAGCCGACAGCCAAATTCATGGCCACCAGCCGAGGAACAGCACCGATGTTGCGTGCCAGAACGACCCCAGCCGTCGCCAAAGCGCTGCATTTGGCGGCATAGTCACCGCGGCCGCGTTGGGCAATCGCGCCGGCATGGCCCATGGCTTGACCGGGCGGCACCGAGCGGCCGGCGATGAAGCCGACAACCGGCTTTGCGATCGGGTGTTCATGCAGCCAGCCCGCCGCGTTTTCCTCGTCGTTTCCGCCGATCTCGCCCAGCATCACGATCGCCCGCGTCTCCGGGTCGGCGGCGAAGAGAGCCAGGATGTCGCGGAAATCGGCGCCCTTCACGGCATCGCCGCCGATCGAGACCACGGTGCTGATGCCGAGCCCGGCGCTCTTCAGCTCGGACATCACCGCATAGGCCAGCGAGCCGCTTTTGGCCACCAGGCCGACGGGGCCCGGTTGGCAGATATCCTCGACGAAAAATCCCGCTTTGGCGCGGCCGGGCGACAGGAGGCCGCTGGAATTCGGGCCGATCAGGAGGGTCCCCGCGCGTTTCGCCAAGTGGCGGAGAACGACGGCGTCGTGAACCGGCACATGCTCGGTAAGGCAGACCACGACGGGCGTGCGCGCCGCGATCAATGCGCTCACCACGGCCTTCACTTCCAGAGGCGGCGTGAAGACCATCGCGAGATCGGCGCCCGAGGCTTCTGCCGCCACGGCGGGATCGATGAAGATGGGGAGAGGCGGAGAGACCCAGCCGGCGACGTCGCTCTCCAAGCCGACGACACCGCTGACCTGCGTGCCGTGGCGCAGCATCTCCTCGCATTGGAATCGCGCCAGCGGATTGGCGATGCCGCAGACGAGGACTTTTGAGTGCCGGCCGGCCAGGATCGCCATGTCTATGCCCGCGCGGCGGCGATGACGTCGGCGACCGCGGCTGCGATCGAGGCGCTGTTGAGGCACCCCGCGTGCGCCAGCATCGCCGGCGTCCGCGCCCCCGCATTGCCGCGAAGATGCAGGATGACGGGCTTGGCCTTGCCGTTCCGCGCCGCGAGCGCCGGCAGCAGGGCTGCGGTGATCTCATCCAGGCGATAGCCGCAGGTAATGATGTTGAGCAGCACCGCGTGGATGGCACTGTCCTCGTCGAAAGCGGCGAGCGCGGCCGCAAACCCCTCGGCGGCGCGGCCGGCGCCGATCGCCGGATCGATATCCACCAGGCGCGCAACCTGCTCGCCGCTCTCGGCGATCCAGTCCATCAGCGTCACGTTGAGGCCGCCGCCGAGGCCGATCAGCCCGATCGTGCCTCCGGCCGGATTATCCTTGAAGCGCAGGCCGGCCACGTCGCTTCGAGCTGACGACATTGCGGCCTGGTGCGGCCGCAGCGCGGCCAGTTCCGCCTGACGGCCGAGCGCGTCGTCGTCAATGAAGACGCGGGCGTCGAGCGCGAGCAATCGACCCTGCGGCAGCTCGACCAGGGGATTGATCTCCACCGTGGTGGCGTCGCAGCTTCGTGCCAGCGCGAAGAGCGCACGGCCGATCGCCTCGTATTCCCCGCGATATTCCAACGCGAAGCCGAGCCGGTCGAAGCAGTCGGCGAACGAGCCGGAAGCCGGGCCGTCGATCGGATCCACCGCGAAACCGGCGAGATTTCCAGGATCTCGCGCCGTGATCTCCTCGATCTCGACGCCGCCCGCGCGCCCGAACAGGAGCCGGATCTCGCCGGAGTCGATCACGAGCCCGGCATAGCGCTCCCGAAGGTGGTCGATCCGTTCCTCGATCAGCACGGATTCCACCGGCAGGCCGTTGATTGCCCGATTCCGTAGAGCGGCATAGGCCGCGCTCGCCTCGTCCGCGGTCGCCGCGAAGGCGATGCCGCCACCCTTGCCGCGGCCGCCGCCGAAGATCTGTGCCTTCAGCACGAGGTGCGGCGGCAGGGTGCGGAGCGCCTGGTCGAGCGCCGCTGCGTTCGCCACCGGCATGCCGTGAGGCGTGGCAATTCCATGCCGGCGAAGGAGTCCCTTTCCTTGATGCTCCAGCAGCAGCATGGGCTTGTGGGAATGGTATGCCGACTGTCCTCGCGCGGCCTACTCTGCTTCGGCGGTCAGCTCTGTCACGTGATCGACGGCGGCGACATACTCTGTCAGAAGATCGGCGAAGATCTGCCGGACCGAGGTCTCGGACTTCATGTCGCCGACGATCTGGCCCACGGCATAGGTCCAGTAGTCGAGACGATGCGCCCGTTCGGCGCGGCGCAGCGGCTCGCCCACCAGGATCGACTGAAGCGGGAAGGTCAGCGGTTTCGGCGCGCCGGGCTGGTCCCAGGCCTCGGTATAGGCGCTCTTCAGGATGCGGCAGGGTTTGCCGGTCAGGGCCTCGCTGACCACGGCATCCTCCGACGCCGCACCGAACATGCGCTGCTTCATTTCCGGGTTGAGCTCGCTTTCGCGGGTGCCAAGCCAGATCGATCCGCACCAGACGCCGGCGACACCCAGTGCCATGGCGGCGGCGAACTGTCGGCCTCGGCCGATGCCGCCGGCCGCCAGCACCGGCAGCGGCGCCACCGCGTCGACCACCTGGGGCCAGAGCACCATGGAGGAAATCCGACCGACATGGCCGCCTGCCTCGCTGCCTTGGGCGATCAGCACATCGACGCCCGCATCGCGCTGCCTCACCGCGTGCTTCACCGCGCCGATCAGGCCGCCGACCTTGATGCCGCGGGCATGGACGCGATCGATGACATGCTTCGGCGGCACGCCCATCGCGCCGACCACGAACTTCACCGGATGCCGCAGCGCGATCTCCAGCGCTCGCTCGCTCTCCAGCGGCGTCATGCGCATCTTGGCGGCGTTTTCGCGGTTGAATTGCGCGGCGTCTTCGGCGGGGAGCGGAGGGATCTGCGCGCGGTCGATCACCTTGCCGATGAAGTCCCGATGCCCTTGCGGGACCAGCCGCTGGGGATCGTCCTCATCGGCGTCGGCGGCGAAGGTGCCCGGGAACACCAGGTCGACGCCATAGGGCCTGCCGCCGATCTTCTCGTCGATCCATTTGAGGGCGACTTCCAGCTCGTCCGGCGTCATCCAGGCGGCCCCCAGCACCCCCATTCCGCCCGCCCGCGAGGCTTCCACAACCACGTCCCGGCAATGCGAAAAGGCGAAGACCGGCAACTCGATGCCGAACATCTCGGTGACGGGGGTCCGCATCATCGCGTCTCTCTCCTCCCTGGCTCAATCGTGGCAGGGTCTCTTATACTGATAGGTCTTTTTTGTATACCGACTGGTCTAACTATGCTAGGGAAAATGCCAGGCAAGAGTAAGCGCCGCCCGGACGGCTGGCGCCGGATATCGAGGAAAACATGGACGGACAAGGCAAGCGGTCCTGGAGCACGGCGGTCAGCGACGTGGAGGCCGCGGACGTTTTCATCCGGGGCTATAGCCTCGGCGACCTGATCGGACGGCTTTCCTTCTCCGCCGCCGCCTATTTGCTGATCCGTGGCAGGCTGCCGAAGCCGGGCGAGGCCCGGATGATGGACGCGATCCTGTGCTCGGTCCTGGACTATGCGTTGAAGAAGCCCGGGACCGTGGCCGCCCGCTACTGTGTTTCGGCCAATCCTTCGATGACGGCGGGCCTCGCCACCGCCATTCTCTCGGTCGGGGAATACACCCTGGCGCCGGACGATGCCGGGCGGTTCATTGCGGAGAGCTTTGCCGCCGCCGGGCAGGCGAGTGGCGCCGACGACACCGCGGCGGCGGCGGAGATCGACCGGCTTCGCGCCGCCGGCCGGCGGGTCCCGGGGTTCGGCCATCCCAATTTCCGCTTCACGGATCCGCGGGCGCAGAAGCTGAAGAGCATCGCCCAGGCGGAGGGCTGCTGGGGGCCATTGTGCGACTGGTATGAGGCGCTGCACAGAGCCTTCACGGCCAAGACCGGCAAGCCGGAGATCGTGATCAACGAAGTCGGCATGATGGCAGCGATCCTGGCGCAGATGGGTTTCACCCCTGCGGAGATGACCGGCATCGCCCTGATGTCCAGCATGCCCGGGGTGATCGCCCATATCTCCGAGGAGCTGCAAAGCAAGGTGCGCATCCGGACCGTGCCGGACGAGACGGTGGAGTACGCGCGGCCGCGCCGCGAGCTCGTCGCCGATCTCAAGGCCGCCGGCTGGACCGGGAACTGACCCTCACGGCGGAATCCGGACCATGCATATTGTCGTTGCCCTGAAGCAGGTCCTCGACCCGAACACGCCCGCGGTGCAGCTGCGGATATCCGACGACGGGCGATCGCTGGATCCGCTCGCCGGCATGAGCCCGGTCATGAACGGCTACGATGCCAATGCCGTCGAAGCTGCCGTCATGCTCAAGGAGAAGCACGGCGGCAGCATCACCCTGCTCAGCATCGGCGACGAGTCCGTCAAGGCCGCGCTACGCCGCGCCTTTGCGATGGGTGGCGACCGCGCGGTTCTGATCGCCGGGCCCACTGGCCTTGCCGCGGACAGCGCGGCGACGGCGGCGCTGCTTGCCGCCGCCATCCGCAAGCTCGCGCCGGTGGATCTGATCCTCGCCGGCCGCCAGGCGTCCGACACCGATGCCGGTCAGGTGCCGCAACGCCTCGCGGCGCTGCTCGATCTTCCGGTCATCACGCCCGTAAAGGGATTCACAATCGACGCGGCCGGCGGTGCGACGGTCGAGCGGATCGGCGACGGGACGACGCAGCGTCTCAAAGTCATGCTGCCGGCGGTGCTCGGGGTCTCCAACGAGATCAACAAGCCACGGCCTGCACCCTTGAAGGGCGTGATGCTGGCGAAGAAGGCCGAAATTCCGACCTGGTCGGCGGCCGATCTCGGTATCGAGCCACCCATGCCGGCGCTCATCCTGCGGCGCCTTTCCGTCTCGCCGATGCCGGAGAGCCGCGCCGAGCTGATTGCCGCCCCGTCGGCCGCGGCTGCCGGGGTCGCCCTGGCCGACCGCCTGCGCCAGGAAGGAATGATCTGATGGCGGGGATCCTGGTTTTCGGCTCGCTCTCCGATGGGGAACTCGCCGGCGCAACGCTGGAAGCCGTCGCGGCGGCACAGGCGGTTGGACAGACACCCGTCCAGGGCGCGCTGATCGGACACGATCTTGCCGCGGCGGCGGGCTTGTTCGCCAGAGCCGCCCTTTCGGGACTGTTTGTCTCGGATCACCCGCAACTCACCCCCTATATCGCGGAGCGACATGCGGCGGCGGCGGCGGCGATCATCGGGCGCGCGGCGCCGGATCTGGTGTTGTTCCCGCAAACGGCGGAGACGGCCGAATGGGTGCCGCTGCTTGCCGGACGCCTTGGCGTTCCGCTGGCGACCGGCTGCACCGGGCTCGCCTTCAAGGGCGGTACCCTGATCGCGACCCGGCCGGTATGCGGCGGCGCGGTCCAGGCGGAATACGAGGTCGATGGACCGCTGCGCTTTGCGACCCTCGCCCCGGGTGCCTTTGCTCCCGTGCCTACGACGGCGGCCTGCGTCCCGATCATGCCGGTCGCGGTCCCGGATCTCGTGTCGCGCGTCGCCCTGATCGAGGAAAAGCCGGAATCGGCCGCGGCCGGACCGCGTCTGAAATCGGCCAAGATCATCGTCTCCGGAGGACTCGGGCTTGGTGCCAAGGAAAACTGGCATCTGGTCGAGGCGACGGCAACCGCGCTCGGCGCCGCCGTTGGCGCCACGCGCGCCGTGGTGGAACTCGGCTGGGTACCGCATTCGCAGCAGATCGGTTTCAGCGGCCAGAAGGTCAGCCCCGATCTCTATCTCGCGATCGGCATTTCCGGCGCCGTGCATCATCTGGCGGGCTTGACGGGCGCCAGGGCGATCGTGGCCATCAACAAGGATCAAGAGGCGAGCATCTTCCGCGTCGCGCGGTTCGGCGTGGTCGGCGATGCCAAGGAGATCGTTCCAGCCTTTACTGCGCGGGTCCGGGAGCTGCGTGCGACGCAGGGTTAGGTGGAGATGGCCAAGGAACAGCTGATTGTGGTGGGCGCCGGCGTTGCCGGCTGTGCCGCCGCGCTGGAGGCGGCGCAGCTTGGACTGAAGGTCACGCTGATCGATGAGCATCCGCAGGGTCTCCAGGCGATGAGTCTCGATGCGCCCTACTTCTATGGCGCGCGGCTCGCCGCGGTGCTGGACGATGCCGCCACCATCGGCGAGCGTGTGCTCGGCGCCAACGAACCGTTGCTGGAATGCCTCGAGGCTGGCGTCGAAATCCTGACCGGGACCTGCATCTGGGGCAGCTATCGGCCGGGGGCGAACAGCACGCACCTGGCCGCGCCGCAGCTTGGCCTCGCCGACGGCGAGCGCTCCTGGCTGATCGAATATGATCACCTGATCCTGGCGCCGGGGTCGCGCGATCTCGTCCTCTCCTTTCCCGGCTGGCAGTTGCCCGGCGTGCTCGGTGCCAACGGAGCCGCGGCGCTGCTCGACCGTTACCAGGCCCTGTCGGGGAGCCGCATGGTGATCCTCGGCTCCGGCAACATCGCCTTGCGCACCGCGAAACTTGCCCTGGAGAAGGGCGTGACGGTGGCCGCGCTCGTGGAAGCGGCGCCGGCGATCCGCGGCGATGCCGCCTTGGCCGCCGAGTTGGCGCAGGCGGGTGTCTCGTTCCACACCGGGCACACCATCGAGCGGGCACTCGGCGAGCAGGAGGTGTGCGCGGTGCGCCTGGTGGCCGTCGATGCCGCGACGAACCCGGTGCGGGACTCGGCGCAGGAGATCGCTTGCGACACGGTCTGCATGGCGTTCGGCGCGGTGCCGAATGTCGAGCTCGCGTCTCTCACGGGCTGCCGCATCGCGTTCGACGCGGCCCGCGGCGGCTGGGCTCCGGTGCTTGACGCCTCGTTCCGCAGTTCGATCGCCAATGTCTACGTGGCCGGCGATGGCGCCGGCGTCGCGGAACCGATGCATCTCGACCCGGGAATCGCCGCCGAGCAGGGACGCCGCGCGGCCCGCGCCGTCGCAGCGGCCGAGGGCCGGAACGTGGCTGCGGAGGGTGAGGCGCTCGCTGTCGCCGGCGGCGACTCTGTCCTCGCGGCGGCCGGTCACTGGCTCCGCTCCCTGGTCAAGGCCGGTGGCATGGATGTCGTGGTGTGCCAATGCGAGGACGTGACCCGGCGCGAGCTGCTCGAGGTCAGCCCGCCGAAATATCTCAACGCCGGCAACCTGAAAAGCTGCGGTGGCGTCGGCGCATTGCCGCCCGCGAGCCGCAACAGCCAGGACATACTGAAGCGCATGACCCGCGCGGGTATGGGCCACTGCCAGGGCAAGCGCTGCCGCGACCAGGTGCTGCTGCTGCTGGCGGAGGCGGCGGGCACGCCGCCGGCCGCGCTGGTTCCAGGATCCTACCGTGCGCCCGTGCGGGCGTTGCCGCTCAGCGTGCTTTGGGCCGGCGAGGAGACCGACGAGATGCGGCGAACCTGGCCGATCTGGCTGCATCCGGTGGATGAGGGGGCGCCGGGCTATGCCAGCGCGAAGGCGATGGAGAGCGGCCGTGGAGAAGGCTGACGCCGTCGTCATCGGCGCCGGCATCATGGGCCTCTCCGCCGGCTATTGGCTGGCACAGCGGGGCGCCAAGGTGATCGTGCTGGACAAGGGTCGCGTCGCCTGGGAGGCATCGGGACGCGCCACCGGCTTCCTCAGCTTGCGCGGCGAGCAGCCGCTGGAGGCGCCGCTCGCCGCGGCGGCGGAGACGCTCTGGTCGACCTTGGACGAACGGCTCGGCTATCCCACCGAATGGCTGCCCGGCGGGCGCCTCTGGGTCGCCCTGGAGCCGGATCGCCTCGCCGAATTGCGGGACATCTGCCCGCAATGGCAGGCGGCGGGCATACCCGTGCAGTTGCTGGACGGTGCCGGGGCGCGGGCGATCGCGCCCTGCTTGTCCGAACAGACCCTGGGCGGTTTGCACACGACCCGGGGCGGTCACGCAAATCCGCAGCGCGCGAGCCAGGCCTTCGCCTGGGCATTCCGCGATTCCGGCGGTGCGATCCGCGAACAGACGCCGGCCCTCGGCATCACGGTCGCCGGCGGCAAGGTGAGGGCGGTGCAGACACCGAACGGTTCGATTTCGACACCCGTCGTCATCAATTGCGCCGGACCGCAGGTCGGGCTGATCGCGGCCATGGTCGGCGTGACGGTGCCGCTGGCTCCGGTGCGTCTGGAGGCCATGGTGACGGTGCCGTTGCCGCGACTGTTCGACGTCGCCATGGTCGGCCACGGGCTTTCTCTTCGGCAGACCCGCCGCGGCAACATTCATTTCAACGGCGGACCGCATGAATGGGTCGATGTCGATCTCACCGGCGAGCCGGCAAAGCCCGGAACCCCGGTCATCCGCAACATTGCCCGGCGTCTGGCCGAGCTCTTCCCCAGCCTCGCAAACACGCCGGTCCTGCGCAGCTGGTCCGGGGTGCTCGAGGTGACACCGGACCAGACCTGCATCATCGAGCGGCTCGCCGCGCCGGACGGCATGATCATCGCGACCGCCTCCGGCCATGGCTTCGGCCTTGCACCCAGCATCGGCCAGGCGATTTGCGACCTCGCGCTCGACGGGCGCAGCCAGGTCCCGATCGACGGCCTGGGGCTCGACCGCTTCGCCAAGCTGGACCCCGGTTGGCGCGCGCTGCGGCGCTGGACGGCCGGGTCCTACAACACGTGAAGGGCTCCTCGGCACGAGTCAAATTTATTGACTTGCCAGTCCGAGATTGGGCATTAGTTTGCCGACCGTGCCCCGTCATCAAGGAGTTCCAGCGTGAAACCCTCGCCCCGTGCCGAACTCAAGGCCAGGAAGCAGGCCTATGTCCAGGATGAGATCCTGGCGGCGGCGGCAAGGCTTTTCGCGGAGCGGGGCTACCGCGCGGTCACCATCGACGATATCGGCTCCAGCCTCGATTACACCAAGTCGGTCGTCTACTACTACTTCACGAGCAAGAACGAGATCCTCTGGCAGATTTTCCAGCGGATCTACGACAGCTATTTCGCCGGCGTCTCCGAGATCCGCAGCCGCAACCTGCCGCCCGCAGAAGCGATGGCGCAGATCATCCGCCGTCACGCCCTGAACGTCATGGAGCGGCGCGACTGGACCGCGATCTATTTCCGCGAGGAAAGCGAGCTGACCGATCAGCAGCGCAAGGAGAACGCGAAGAAGAAGCGCCAGTACGACGCGATGATCGAGGAGGTCTACGAAGCGGGCATCGCGGCCGGCGTATTCTGCGGCATGCCGGCCCACATCGCCGTCAGCGGCCTGCTCGGCATGTGCAACTGGCTCTATGTCTGGTACAAGGAGCAGGGTGCTTTCTCTGCCGAGCAGATCGCCGACTATTGCGCCGAGCTCCTCGCCAACGGCTATCTCAAGAAGAACAAGAAGAAGTAGATTTCAGGCGCCGCGCCAGGCGAACAGCTCCGGCCTCACGCCCTTCTTCCGATCCTGCAGAATCACCTTGGCCGCGTTGTGCCCGGGCACGCCGGTAACGCCCCCGCCGGGATGGGTCGAGGCGCCGCACATATAGAGATTGGCGATTGGCGAGCGATAGCCGGCGGCATGCGCCACGGGCCGCCGGAAGAAGATCTGGTCGATGCTGAGCTCGCCGTGATGCACATGACCGCCGGGCAGATCGAAGATCCGCTCCAGGTCCTGCGGCACCAGAACCTGCTTGTGGATCACGCTGTTGCCGAAGCCCGGTGCGTAGCGCGCGATCTGCCGCATCACGATCTCATAAAGCTCCTCCCGCGCCGCGTCGTCCCAGTCCCGGCCCTGCAGGCGATAGGGCACATGACCGCCGAACACGCTGACGACATGCTTGCCGGGCGGAGCAACGGTGGGGTCGAACGCGCTGGGAGTCAGGATCCAGAGATAGGGCCGCGGCGCCATGCGGCCATGGCGCGCGGACTCGAATGCCTCCTCCAGCTCGTCCAGGTTCTCCGCAATGGTGATCGAGCCCGGATTCTCCGCCGCAAGCTTGCGCGAATCGTAGGCGGTCCAGCGCGGCAGGGCCTCGGTCGCGAGGTTGATCTTGAAGCAGGAAGATTCGGTGCGGATACGCCGAATGGCGGCCAGGAAGCCGGCCGGGAGATGGGTCGGCTCGACCAGGCGCAGGAACGTCGTCCGCGCATTGGCATTGGCGATCACCGCCTTGGCCAGCACGCGCTCGCCGTTCTTGAGCTCGACCCCGCAGGCGGCGCCGTTCTCGACGATCACCCGCGCAACCTCGGCGTCGGTGCGGATGACGACGCCGGCCGCCTCGGCGGCGCGGCGCATCGCCTGGGTGACGGCGCCCATGCCGCCTTTCACGAGCCCGCCGGGTCCGGCGGGCGTATCGGGGTCGCGCAGCATCGGCCGCGCCAGCACATAGGCCGAGCCCGGCGTCTTCGGGCTGATATTGCCGCCGCTGCCGGAGGCGTAGCAGCCCAGCGCCGTCAGCAGGGTCTCGCTCTCGAACCAACGGCGCAGAAAGTCGTGGGCGCTCAGGGTCAGGAGGTCCCAGACGTCATAGAACTGCCTTCCGACATGGCGGAACCGCCAGGCCAGGGCGAGCGAGCGCGCCATATCGCCGAGGCGGCCGGTGGTGGGGTCGACCGGGACCTCGAACAGCAGGCGCCGGAGATGGGGCATCAGCCCCTCCATATGCGCCACGAAGCGCGGCCAGGCCTCGGCGTCGGCGGCCGAGAACTTGCGGATCTCCTCCTGCATTCGCGCCGTGTCGGACCAGAACACCAGGCTGCCGCCGGAGGCGAAGGGCTGGAATCCGGCCGGCGTCTGCAGCACGTCGATGCCGTGTTTCCGCAGGTCGAGATCGAGCATGATCTTCGGCTGCAGCAAGGACATCCAAAAGGCCGCGACCGAGATATGGTAGCCGGGCCAGAGTTCCTCGGTGACGACCGGGCCGCCGACCACGCCGCGCCGCTCCAACGCCGCGACCCTGAGACCGGCCTTGGCGAGATAACTGGCGCAAACGAGGCCGTTATGTCCGGCGCCGATGATGACGGCATCGAGATCCGACATGGAATGCGATCCCCGCGACACTGGCTCAAAACCGCCGTTACGGCATTCCCGCCTTGACTTTAACCGGCAAGACGGAAAAAAATACTCATCAGTCAGTATCACTCTGCGCCACGTTGCGCAAGACGCGCTGCGTGCATAACGGAACCAGCGAACCGGGAGGCGGCTATGAGTGTGAGGATCAACTTCATCAATCCCTTTGGTACTCCGGTCTACAACAATCTCATCAAGGAGACGCTGCTGTCCTATGCGCGGCCGGATACCGAGATCGTCATCACGAACACCGAAAACTGCCCGGAGAATATCGACTACTATTACAACAAGCACATCGTCGAGCTGGTGGTCATGGAAGACGTGATGCGCGCCGAGCAGCAGGGATTCGACGCCGTCATCGTCGGCTGCTGCTACGACCCCGGCGTTCGCGTCGCGCGGGAGCTGGTCGATATCCCGGTGATCGGACCGCTGGAGGCGACCATCATGATGGCGCCCTATTACGGGCACGACTATGTGCTGGTGACCGACCACCACAAGGCGGTGCCCTACCTCCGCGACCTCACCAAGCTTTACGGCGGTCCGGAATGCCGGGATGTCACCTGCATCGACTGGTGGGTTACCGACATGATCCGCGACACCGAGGGCGTCGCCAAGGACGCGATCGCCAAGTGCAGGAAGGCCAAGGAGAAGAGCCGCGCGGAGGTCGTGGTGCTGGGCTGCACCATCATCGCCGCCAGCATGGAGAAGTGGCTGATCGACACCAAGGCGCCGCGCGACGAGACCATCCTCAACACCAACACCTTTGCCTTGAAGATGGCGGAGTCGCTGGGCGACTTGAAGAAGCAGGGTCTCTATAACATCGACCGCGGCGGCTACTACCAGAAGCCACAGCAGCGCAATGGCAGCGAGTTCGCCGAAGTGCGCGCCAAGTTCGGCCGCCCCTCGGCCCTCTGACGCCAGCCTGCCGAAGACGCCGCCCAGCCAACGGAGCTTTCATGTCAATTCTCTCGGGCAAAAACGCGGTCATCACCGGCGGCGAGACGGGGATCGGCCTCGGCATCGCGGAGGCGCTGTCGGCCGCCGGGGCGAAAGTCCTGATCGGCGGCATCCTCGATGACAAAGGCCGCGACGCCGTGGCCAAGATCAAGGGCAAGGGCGGCACCGTGGACTTCGTCAAGGTCGATGTCCGCGACGGCGACCAGGTCGATGCTCTGGTGCAGGCCGGCGTCGACCGCTTCGGCCGGCTCGACATCATGGTCAACAATGCCGGCGTGTTCGACGGTTTCGCGAGCTGCCTCGACACTTCGGAATCGCTCTGGGACAAGGTGATCGACATCAACCTCAAAGGCACCTTCTTCGGTTGCCAGGCGGCGCTGAGGCGTCTGGTGCCTCAAGGCTCCGGTCGGATCATCAACACATCGTCGGTCGGCGGTCTGCGGGGCGCTGCCGACGGCGCCTCCTATACCGCCTCCAAGTTCGCCATCGTCGGCCTCACCCGGCAGATCGCATGCACGTACGCGGAGAACGGCATCACGATCAACGCGATCTGCCCCGGCGTGATCCAGACCGAGATTCGCGCCAACTCGACCCGGATCCTCGGCGAGGATGCGCCGAAAATGGCAGGAGTCGGTGCCGACCCCGACGGCTATAAGCGCCTGGTGCCGGCGCGGCGCAAGGGTACGCCATCGGAAGTCGGCGATCTTGCCGTCTTCCTCGCCTCGGACCATGCCGCCTATATCAATGGGCAGGCGATCGCCATCGACGGGGGCTGGACCGCGACGTGACCGCAGATCCGGGGTCGATCGCCGGTTTCGACGCGGCGGAGCTTGCCGTTCTGGAAACGGTGCGCCGCTTCGTCGCCAAGGAGGTGCGACCCGAGGTGATGCGGCTGGAGCGCGAGGGCGCCTATCCCGAGGCGCTGCTCGAGCGGATGCGGGGCCTCGGATTGTTCGGCCTCGCGATACCCGAAGAGCAGGGCGGCCTCGGGCTGCGCCTGCCGGTCTTCGCCGCGATCATGGAGGAGCTGGCCAAGGGTTGGACCAGCCTCGCCGCTTATGTAAACAGCCATAGCACGGTCGCCTATGTCATCGGAAAGCACGGCACGGGAGCCCAGCGGGCGCGGTATCTCCCGAAGATGGCCACGGGAGAGTTGCGCGCCGCGCTCTGCCTGACCGAGCCGGGCGCCGGCTCCGATTTGCAGGCGATTGCCACCACCGCGCGGCCTGCCGGCGACGGGTTCACGTTGAGCGGCAGCAAGTTTTTCGTCACGAACGGCCGGCGGGCCGACTTGCTGCTGGTCCTGGCGAAGACCGATCCCGCCGCTCAGCCGGCGAAACGAGGCATCAGTTTGCTGCTGGTGGAGAAGGAGATTCCGGGCGTCAAGGTCGCCGGCACCTTCCACAAGATGGCTTACGGGCAAGTCGATACGGTCGAGATCCTGTTTCAGGACGCGCTTGTGCCGAGCGCGGCTCTCGTCGGCGGCGAGGCGGGCCGCGGGCTGCAGCAGCTGTTCGACGGTCTCGAGGTGGGGCGGATCGCGATCGCGGCAAGCGCGGTTGGATTGGCGGCCGATGCGCTGAACGAGGCCCGGCGCTATGCCGGCGAACGCAAGGCCTTCGGCGTCACCATCGACCAGCACCAGGCCGTGCAGCTCCGGCTCGCCGAGATGGCGACGAGGCTGGTGGCGGCGCGATTGATCACGCGCGAAGCCGCGCAGGCGAAAGCGGAAGGCAACCGCGCCGACATGATATCCGGCATGGCCAAGCTCTTTGCCAGCGAGACCTGCAGCGCCATCGTCGACGACGCTTTGCGCATTCACGGCGGCTACGGCTATGTCGCCGACTATCCGATCGAACGGCTCTACCGCGAGGCGCCGCTTTATATCGTCGGCGAGGGCACCAACGACATCCAGAAGCTGGTCATCGCCCGGCGCATCCTCGAGGGCCAGGACATCGACCTGTTGGGACTGCCGCAATGACAACCGTCTGCCTCACCTTCGACGTCGATCTGCTCTCGATCTGGGTCAGCACCTTCAAGCTGACATCGCCGACGCCGCTCTCACGCGGGGAATATGGTGCGCGTGTCGGCCTGCCGCGGGTGCTGAAGCTGCTGGAGCGACATCGGATACCCGCAACCTTCTTCGTCCCTGCGCATACCGCGGCAAGCTTTCCGGAAGCGGTGCGCGAGATCGCCGCCGCGGGCCACGAGATCGCCGCCCATGGCTTCATCCATGAATCGCCGGTCGCGCTGTCACGGGCCGAAGAGGTCGATCTCCTGGCCCGGAGCGAGGATGTGCTGGAGAGGATCATCGGCGCGCGGCCGGTCGGCTACCGCTCGCCTGCCTGGGATCTCAGCCCGCACAGCATGGACGTGCTGGAGGAGCGCGGCTATCTCTACGACAGCAGCCTGATGGCCGACGACTTCCGGCCCTATCGCCCGCGCCGGGGCGATGTGGTGACCGAGACCGGCTTCACGCCCGGAAAGGAATGCGGGCTGATCGAGTTCCCGGTGGCCTGGGAGCTCGACGACTACCCCTACTTCCAGTTCATGGTGAAGCCGATCAACCAGGGCCTGCGCGATCCCGCCGAGGTGGGGACGATCTGGCGGGCCGAGTTCGACTATTGCCATGCGCAAGTCGAGGACGGTGTCTTCAACCTCACCAACCATCCGGAGATCATCGGCCGCGGGCCGCGCATCACCATGCTGGACCGCCTGGTGGCGCATATGAAGGCACAGGCGGGTGTCCGCTTCTCCACCCTGCGACAGGAAGCGCAGCGCCGGCTCGGGCGCTGACCGGCTCTCAGACCAATAACCAAGGACCAACCATGAGCGAGACGAAAACTGTGGCCCCGAAGATCGGCAAGGATGCGCGCTATTTCGAGGAGCTCAACCCCGGGGACAGCTGGGTCAGCCCACGCCGGACCATCACCGAGACCGACATCGTCAATTTCGCGGCCATGACTGGCGATCACAACCCGATCCATACCGACGAGGAATTCGCCAAGACCACGATCTTCGGCGGCCGCATTCTGCACGGCCCGGCGGGCTTCGCCATCGCGACCGGCCTCGAAAGCCGCCTCGGCATCAAGGAAGGCACGGCGATCGCCTTCCTCGGCATGAACTGGGACCTGAAGGGCCCGATCAAGATCGGCGACACGATCCATGTCGAGGAAAAAGTGACCGGCAAGCGCGAGTCGAAGAAGCCGACCCAGGGGCTCGTCTTTTTCCATGTCCAGCTGGTGAACCAGCGCGGCGAGGTGGTCCAGGAAGGCGAGTGGAAGCTGCTGATGATGCGCAAGCCGGCCTGACCTTCGGATAGCGGCAATCGCGCGGTGCGAGCGACCGAGACCATTGATGGCCTGTTGCGGGCGGCCGCCACCCGGCGCGGTGATGCGCCGGCGCTGCGCTTCGGCGCCCGGTCGTTGAGCTACGGCGATCTGCTCCGCGCGGTGGATCGGGCCGCGGCGGCCCTGCGGGCGCTGGGAATCGGCGATGGCCGGATCTTTGCCATCCTGAGCGAAAACCGCCCCGAGCTGATGGTGGCCTATTATGCCGCGGCCAAGCTGGGCGCGGTGTTCGTGCCGATCAATCCCAGCCTCACGCCGCGCGAGGTGGCGCATATCGTGACCCATTCCGGGGCGGCGCTGCTGTTCCATGACGAGGCCATGGGATCCGTCGCGGAAGCCGCGGTGCCGGCCGAACGGCGGCGGCCGCTGGAGGCTCTTGGCGCTGCTGCGGCGCCGGCGCCGACAGCCGACATCGATCCCGCCGACGATTTCCTGATCATCTACACCTCGGGCTCGACCGGCACGCCCAAGGCCGTGCTGTTCGACCAGGCTGCGGAAATCGCCGGCAATGCGTCGCTGATCGAGATGTGGGGCATTACCGAGGAGGATGTAACCCTGGTGGCGCTCCCGCTCGGCTTTCTCTACGGGCTCTCGACCGCGGCGGCGACCGGGCTGCAGGCGGGCGGCCAGGTGGTGATCCAGCGCCGCTTCCATCCCGGCGAGGTGCTGCAGGCGCTCGTGGCGAATCGGGCAACCATCTACCACGGCGTCCCCACCATGTTCACCATGATGCTGGACTATGCCGAGCAGAACGGGCTTGCCCCCGATCTCTCCTTCATGCGCCTGCTGATCTGCGCGGGTGCGCCGCTCTCGGTCGAGCTGAAGGCGCGCTTCGCCGCCCGCTTCAACAAGGCGATCGACGACTACTATGCGCTGACCGAGGTGCGCCCGGTGTTCGGCCGCTTTGCCGCGGACCCGGCGAAGCTGCCGGCCGGCGCCATCGGCCGCGCGGCACCGGGCGCCGTGATCCGGATTGTCGACGGCGCGGGGTTGCCCGTGCAGGCGGGCGAGCAAGGCGAGCTTCTGGTGCGCGCGCCATCGACGCTGAAGCGCTATTTCAAGGACGAGGCGCTAACCCAGACCGCCCTTCAAGACGGGTTGTTCCGCACTGGCGACCTCGGTTTCCGCGACGCACAGGATTTCTATCACCTGACCGGTCGCATCAAGGACATCATCATCCGCGGCGGCGCGAACATCGCGCCCGCCGAAGTCGAAGGCGTGATCGCGCGACATCCGGGCGTGCAGTCGGTCGCCGTGATCGGCATTCCCGACCGCAAGTATGGCGAGGTCGCGGCCGCTTTCGTGGTTCGGCGCGGCGACGCGGAGGTGTCGGGCGAGGCGCTGGCCGCGCTCTGCCGCAACGAGCTGGCGGAATACAAGGTGCCGGCTGTGTTCCGCTTCGTGCCCGCGTTTCCGCTCGGCGCCACCGGCAAGGTCGACAAGAAGGCGCTGAGGGCGCTGTGGTCCGCGGCATGACCGACACCCTGAAGATCTCGGTCGCGACCTTGGCGATCCGGCGCTATCCGGATGTGGGGGCCTTCCGGGCGCATATCGAAGCGCTCGCCGGCGAGGCCGCGGCGGAGGGCAGCCGCCTGCTGCTGCTCCCGGAGCTCGCCTGTCTCGGCCTGCTCTGGGGCGACCCGGAGGCGGGCGCGACCACGGTACCGGGCGTCGCCGGTCTCTATCGCCGCCGCCTGACGCCGCTGCTCGGCGCTTACACCGACTGCCTCCGCGAGGTCGCGCGCCGCCACCGCATCGCCATCGCCGGCGCCTCGTTCTGGCACGAGGAGAAGGGGCATGGGCTCAACAGCGCATACATCGCCCTGCCGGACGGCACGCTGCTGCGCCAGGACAAGCTGCACCCGACCCGGCCGGAGCAGGCCATCGACACCGTCGGTGGCGAAACCTTGACGCCGTTCGAGATCGAGGGCGTCCGGATCGGCCTGGCGATCTGCTACGACGTCCAGTTTCCGGAGTTGACGCGACATCTGGTGGCGGAGGGGATCGAGGTCCTGCTGGTCCCTTCGCTCACCACGGAACGCGGATACTGGCGCGTCCGGCACAGCGCCCAGGCCCGGGCGGTGGAGAACCAGATCTATGTCTGCGTCTCGCCGATCGTCGGCGATCTCGGCATTCCCACCGACCATCCCGTGGTTTGCGTCGGCTGCGCCTATGTCGCATGCCCGATCGACAATCGCTTCGCAATCGCGGACGGCACCTACGCCGAAGCGGCGAAGAACACGGAGAGCCTGTTGCACGTGGATCTCGATCTCGCGCGGCTGAGGCTCTCCCGCACGAAATCCGAGATTCGGCAGCTTGCCGACCGGCGTCCGGAACTCTATGCCCGCCTGAAGCGCTGAGCACCCGCTCAGCGCTGCGCGGTCTGCCAGTTCGGATGCGTCCAATAGGGCAGGTTGGAGGCCGGCAGGGACAAGCCGCGGATGATGTCGCTCGCCCGCTCGGCCAGCATGATGGTCGGTGCGTTGGTGTTCGCGCTGACCACTTGCGGCATGATCGAAGCATCCACCACGCGCAGGCCCTCGACGCCACGCACGCAGAGCTGCGGATCGACCACGGAGTCGGGATCGCCGCCCATGCGGCAGGTGCCGGCCGGATGAAACGCGGTGGCGATGTTGTCGCGGATCCATCGTTCCAGCGAGGCCTCGTTCGCGCCGGCGGGGCCCGGCGCGATCTCATCGCGGACATAGGCCTGCAGCGCCGGTTGACGCACGATCTCCTGGGTCAGGCGGACGGCGCGGCGCATTGTCTCGAGATCGCGCGCATCGGAAAGGTAATTGAACTGAAGACGCGGCGACGCCTTGGGATCGGCGCTGCGCAGCGTGAGCGTACCGCGGCTTTCGGCGCGCAGCATGGTCATGTGGATCTGGCAGGCATGACCGGGATGCGGGGCGAAGCTGCCGGGCCGGAAGGCCAGCGGCAGGAGCTCGAGCTTCAGGTCCGGATGGTCGATGCCGGCCCGCGTCCGGATGAAGGCGGCCGCCTCGAACTGGTTGGTGGCGGCGAGGCCCTCCCGCGCGAGAAACCATGTGAGCCCGGTCAGCCACTTGCCCGGGAACCGGGTCGCCGGGAACAGCGAGACCGGCTGCTTCAGCCAGTACTGCACCGTAAGATCGGGATGGTCCTGCAGATTCTGCCCGACCGCCGGGCGATCGGCCACGACGGCCATGCCGAGCGATTGGAGATGGTCCGCGGGGCCGATGCCGGACAGCATGAGGACCTGCGGCGAGTTGATCGAGCCGCCACTGACGATGACCTCGCGGGCGCGAACGGAGAAGGCCTGGCCGTCCCGCCGGCCGGCGACGCCGGTTGCGCGCTTGCCCTCGAAGACGACGCGCTCGACCAGGACGTCCGATAGGATCTTGAGGTTCGGCCGACCGCGTGCCGGATCGAGATAGGCGCGCGCGGCGCTCCAGCGCCGGCCGCCGGAGATCGTCATCTCGTTCGGGCCGAAACCCTCCTGCTGCAACCCGTTGCTGTCCCGGGTCAGCGGATAGCCTGCCTGCTTCCCCGCCTCCATGAAGGCGGCATTGAGCGGTCTCCCCGCGATGTCGGGCGGCATCACCCGCAACGGCCCGGCGCTGCCGCGATAGGGATCGCGCGGTCCGGCGGATGTCTCGGCGCGCTGGAAGTAAGGGAGCAGGTCGGCGTAACCCCAACCGGTGCATCCGTGTTCGCTCACCCAGCCGTCATAGTCGCGGCCATGGCCGCGGGTATAGACCATGCCGTTGATCGAGGAGGAGCCGCCCAGCACCTTGCCGCGCGGATGATCGATCCGCCGCCCGCCCAGCTCCGGTTCCGGCTCGGTGACATAGTTCCAGTTGTGCCTGCCGCTCTCCAGCAATGCCCCGACACCGAGCGGCATCTCGATCCGCCAGTCCCGATCGGAGCCGCCGGCTTCAAGCAGCAGCACCCGCACCTTCGGATCCTCGGTCAGCCGCGCCGCCAGAACGCAGCCCGCCGACCCCGCCCCCACGACGACGAAATCAAAACTGTCCCCGAGGGCACCGGTATCACGCCCAACCATCGTTCTGTCGATCTCCGTCCCGATCGCGCGGCCGAGGCGATCGCTCCGCAAAAAAGCTTGCGAAACCGCATCTCCTGGCGAATACTGACCAGTGGGTCTAAAAACTAGAGCATCCAGTCAGTCTACACAAGATACTGACCGTTACGTGCCGCCAAACAGGAGAAAACCATGCCCAGGCTCAAGTCTCGGTTCACGCGCCGTCAGGCGCTTATCGCCGCCGGCGTCACGGCCTCCGCCATCGCCATGCCGAACATCGTGCGCGCGGCCGACCCCAAAGTCCGGGTCGGCGCGCTTCTGCCATTGACCGGCGACCTCGCGCTCTGGGGAGTGCCGGGCAGGAACGGCGCCGACGTCTGGGCCGCGCGCACGAACAAGGCGGGAGGGGTGAAGATCGACGGCAAGCAGCACGAGGTCGAAGTCGTCGCCTTCGACGGCGCCTATGTCGCCGAGAAGACCCTGGAGGGCGCGCGATCCTTCGTCGACCAGGAGGTCGCGTACACGATGGTGATCGGCGGCGACGATTGGTCGGCGATCCAGGACTTCTCCAACCGCAACAAGCTGCTGACCTCGACCCTCTACGTTACCGACCTCAATCCCGACTCCAAATACCTGCTGGCGCCGGTCGAGGTGCATCCTCTCTATTTCGGCTGCGGCGCAGAGTATCTGCGCAAGGTGGAGCCAGACGTGAAGACCGTCGCGCTCTGCGCCCAGGACGACCTCACGGGCCGCGTCGCGCTCGCTTATTGGCGCGCCGGCTTCGACGCGCACGGCTTCGAGATCGTCAAGGACCAGTATTTCGACGCCGCGACGACGGACTTCGCGCCGGTGGTGAGCGCGTTGCTCGCCAGCAAGCCGCAGGCGGTCTGCCTCGACACGGCCTATCCCTCCTTCGCGCTGCTCTTGGTCGAGCAGCTCTTCCTGCAGGGCTTCAAGGGCCGGATTCTGCATGCCGGTCTCGAGTTGCTGCCGGACATGGTGAAGCGCACGAGCGTGGAATACATGGAGGGGGCCATCACCTTCTTCCCGCGCTTCGACGACCCCAACATCAACAAGTCCGCGCCGGGCTTCCCCGATCCGGGCGGTTTCTATGCCGACGTGGAAAAGGCCTTTCCGGGCGGCTGGAACAATACCACCTGGGAATTCGCCGCCTGTCTGGAGGTCTGGAAACGCTCGGTCGAAGCCGCCAACACCACGGAGCCGGACGCGCTCCTCGCCAGCATGAAGGCCAATCCGCCGGCCCACATGTACGGTCCCGCCGTCTGGTGGGGTCAGGATCTGTTCGGAATCAACAACGCCCTCGTCGGCTCCTGGCCGATCGTCGTGGTGAAGAGCGGCAAGGTCGATATCGTCGAGCTCAGCAACCAGGCGAGTTGGTACGAAAAGCACCGGGACCTCGTCGTAAAGCGCTTCCGCGAAGAGAATTTGATGCCTGACCAGAAGAAGTGAGCGACCGGCGCCCTAGGGGCGTCGGACCTTCCTCCATGCAGTTCCTGGTCGATACCCTGTTGAATGCGGCGATGGCGAGCGCGGCAACCGCGCTCGTCTCGATCGGCTTGGCCCTGATCTTCGGGGTGATGCGCATCGAGAACTTCGCCCACGGCGAGCTCTACATGGTCGGCGCCTATGTGACCTGGTATGTCACCGCCGGGCTCGGACTCAATTACTTCGCCGGGCTGGCCGGCGCCGTGGCTGTCACGGCGTTGATCGGCGCTTTCATGGAAGTGGCTCTGTTCCGGCGTCTCCGGAGCAACCCGGTCGGCTGCCTGATCGTCACGGTCGGCGTCCTCCTGGTGCTGCAGACCGCCATGGTCTGGCTGTTCGGCATCAACAGCACGCTGCTGGTGGATACGCCATTTCCGGGTGTCCTCAAGCTCGGGGCGGTCAACCTGCCCTGGCACCGGCTGTTCGTCATCTTCGCCGCCATCGCCGTGATGGGCGCGCTCAGTTGGCTCTTGCGCGGCACGCGCTTCGGCTGGGCGATCCGCGCCGCGGCCCAGGACCGGGAGGCGGCGAGCCTGCAGGGCATCTCGATTGGCCGGATCGCCGTCTATGCCATCATGCTGAGCGCAGGCCTGGCCGGCGCCGCGGGGTCGTTGATGGCGCCGCTGGTGCGGATCAGCCCCTTCATGGGCCAACCCATCATCATTACCGCCTTCATCGTGGTCATCATGGGCGGCATCGGCTCGATCGAGGGCGCGATCATCGCCTCCGTGGTCTATTCCACCTTCTACACCTTCGTCTCCGCCTACATCGATAGCACCATCGCCATCATCGCGGGCCTCTGCATCATGCTCGGCGTGCTGATCTTCATGCCGAGCGGCCTGCTGGGCAAGGCGGAGAAGGTCTAGCGATGACCTTCGCCAAGGCTTTGCCGGTCACCTCCGCAACCCTTGCGATTGCCCTTGCCGCGCTCATCCCGACGGTGTTCGGCGACTACTACACCTCGTTCTGCACCGAGATCGCCATTACCGTCCTCATGCTCTCGAGCTACCGGATCATCGTGCTCACCGGGGAATGGTCCTTCGCCCATGTGGTGCTGCAGGGTGTCGGCGCCTACACCGCGGCGATCCTGGCCAAAGGCTACGGCTGGCCGTTTCCCTTGACGCTGCCCGCGGGTGCGCTGATGGCCGCGACGGTGGCGGCCGTGCTCAGCTATCCGCTGCTCCGCATGAAGGGCTTCTATTTCCTGATGGGCAGCTTCGGTGCCGCCGAGGCGATCCGGCTGCTCTGGCGCAAGATTCCGTTCTTCGGCGGCACCCGCGGCCTCTCCAACATCCGGCCGCCCTACCTCGATCTCGCCGGCATCGAGATCGACTTCGGCGATCCCGGCAATTTCTTCTACCTCACCCTCGCCATCGTGGTCTGTTGCCTCTTCCTGATGTGGCGGATCGAGAGCGCGCGCATCGGCCGGATCTGGCGCGCGGTCAATCAACAGGACGTCCTGGCCCAATCGGTCGGCATCGACTCTCGCTCCTATCGGCGTCTCGCCTTCGTGGTGGCGGCCGGTTTTGCCGGTGTCGCCGGCGTGCTGCTGGCCTATGCCTTCGGCAGCATCACGCCCAACCGCTTCAACCTCAACTTCGCGCTCTACCTGATGATCTGGTCGATCGTCGGTGGCACGCGGACCTTCTACGGCGTAGTCCTCGGCGGCATCATCCTGCTGGGCTTCGACGAGGCCTTGCGCTTCGCCGAGGAGCTTCGCCCCGGCGTCTATGGCCTGCTGCTGATCGGCGTCATGCTGTTCTGTCCGCAAGGGCTGGAGCGAATCTTCGTGCCCTTGGTGGAGCGGCTGCGCGGTCCGGTTTCGTCGGCCTCACCCGACCCCAGTGTCACGGAGACGCAGCAGTGACCGCGCTGCTCGAGCTCACCGGCCTGCGCAAGACCTTCGGCGGCTTGGTCGCGATCGAAAATGTGAGCGCGGCTGTCGAGGTTGGCGCCATCCATGGCCTGATCGGCCCCAACGGCGCCGGCAAGACGACGCTCTTCAGCATCATCACCGGCTTCTATCGCCCGGATGCCGGCTCGGTCGTCTTCGATGGCAGCGACGTCACCGGCCTCTCCACCGCCGCGCGGGCGCGGCGTGGCCTGGTGCGCACCTTCCAATCCAACCTGTTGTTCGCCGAGCAGACCGCGCTGGAAAACGTGGTCTACGGCGCCCTGGTCAGCCGGCCGCGTCATGCGCTGGACTGGCTGATCGAGCGTCAGGACCATCGCGCGGCCGCACTCCACGACGCCCGCCAGACCCTCGATTTTTGCCGGATCGGCGACAAGGCCGCGACGCGCGCCGTGGACCTGTCCCACGGCCAGCAGCGCGTGCTCGGCATCGCGGTCGCCCTGGCCGCCCGGCCGCGCCTGCTGCTGCTCGACGAGCCCTTCACCGGCATGACGGCACGGGAAAAGGACTCTCTGGTCGCCATGATCAGAGAGATCCGCGACCGCGGCACAACCATCATCCTGGTCGAGCACGACATGCGCGCGGTGATGCAGCTCTGTGACCGCATTACCGTCCTCAACTTCGGGAAGGTGATCGCCGAGGGGTCGCCGGACGAGGTGCGCCGCCATCCAGAGGTCATGGCTGCCTACCTGGGGGCGGCGTGATGCTCGAACTGCGCCATGTCACCGTACGGTACGGTGCAGTCCGGGCGGTCCAGGACCTTTCGCTCACCGTGCCGGAACGCAGCATCGTCAGCATCATCGGCTCGAACGGCGCTGGAAAGAGCACGACCCTGCGCGCCATATCCGGCCTGGTACGTCCCTCGGGCGGGGAGATCTGGTTCGACGGCCAGCGCATCGACCGGCTGGACCCGAAGGCGATCGTCGCGCGCGGCATCGCCCATGTGCCGGAGGGCCGCCGCGTCTTTCCCGACCTCACTGTCGAGGAAAATCTGCGGATCGGGGCCTATCTGCGCCAGGACAAGAGCGCGGTCAACCGCGACTTCGAACAGATCTGCGGCGAGTTTCCGCGCCTCGCCGAACGCCGGCGGCAGCTCGCTCGCACCTTGAGCGGCGGTGAGCAGCAGATGCTGGCCATCGGCCGTGCGGTGATGTCGTCCCCGCGGCTGATACTGATGGACGAGCCCTCGATGGGTCTCTCGCCGATCATGGTCTCCGCCATGACGCAGGTGATTCAGCGCATCAACGAGACCGGCCGGACCGTCTTGCTGGTCGAGCAGAACGCCAACGTCGCCCTCTCGATCTGCGACAGCGCCGTCGTGCTCGAGCGCGGCAGCGTCGTTCTCACCGGCAGCGGCGCCGAATTGCGAAACAACGAGCATGTTCGGATTGCCTATATCGGAGTCTGATCGCATGGGCGACGTCGTCGGGCAGCTATGGGCTGCGAGCCTCGCGTGCTCCCCCGCCCTGCGTTGTCGTCTCATCGATGCTTGCGTGGTCCCCCACATTGACGGGCTGAAGGGTCATGTTCTCCAGGCCGTCAGCCGGCATTTGCGGGCGCTGGCCGAAACCGATGCAGGCCTTGTGGTCGCAGGCCGATCGAATGCCGAGGAGGCCGTCAACGCCTGGATCGCTCTCGAACGCGCGATCGCGACGACCAACCCGGAATTGGTGCCCCTGGCCCATGCCTTCCACGCGCGGTTGGCCAGCCGGCACCAATCGGCCTATGGCGCGCTTGCGCGCAAGCAGCGGCTCGACCTCGCGCGCTGCGCGCGCCTGAAGACCGAGGCGCTGCACGCCGCAGCCTTGAAGGCGGCGGGCGAAGGGCTGGCGGCAGCCGAGGCGCTGGAGAGGATATCCAACCAGTGGCGTGCCGGCCTGCCGACCAGGCTGCCGGGTCTGCGGGCGATCGAGCTCACGGGAGCGCGTTGGTTCAGCGGCGAAGGCCGTGAGGCCTTCGCCGCGGCACTGCTCAGCCGCGCCGAGACGATCGCCGGCGTCCATGCGGCCTACCCGGAGGACGCGCCGGTGCACTGGCCGCCTAATCCCAACCAGGACGAGCTGCTGCGCTTCGCCTTTGCGGCAGCGCGGTTGCCGGCGGCCATCACGGCGGGGGAGTCCGGCGAGGAAAAAGGGACCGAGCCATGAAAGCGATCGGCGAGCACAGCGACGCGGTCGATTATATCGTGGTCGGTGCGGGATCGGCCGGCTGTGTCGTTGCCAATCGCCTCAGCGCGAATCCCGACGTTTCGGTCTTGCTGCTGGAAGCGGGCGGTCCGGATCGTTGGTGGGACTTCCGCATTCAGATGCCGGCAGCGCTCACTTATCCGCTGGCCGGCACGACCTACAATTGGCAGTTCCTGACCGAACCGGTCCCAGCCCTCAACAACCGACGCATTCCTTATTTTCGCGGCAAGGGGCTCGGCGGCTCTTCGACCATCAACGGCATGGTCTATGTCCGCGGCAATGCGATGGATTTCGACAATTGGGCGAAAGAGCCCGGCCTCTCCGATTGGAGCTATGCGCAGTGCCTGCCCTATTTTCGCCGTTCCGAGACCTATGACCAGGGCCCCGACGACTATCGGGGCGGCGATGGGCCGCTGCATGTCACCAAGGGTTTCGGCCTGAGCCCGCTCTACCAGGTGTTTCTGGAAGCGGCGCACGAAGCGGGCCACGCGCTCGTCACCGACATGAACGGCTATCGCCAGGAAGGCTTCGGCCGGATGGACCTGACGATCCATAACGGTATCCGCGAGAGCACCGCGCGGGCCTTTCTGCATCCGGTCTCCTCCCGTTCGAACCTGGCGGTCTGCACCGGCGCCATGGTCTCCCATGTCGCGATCGAATGCGGGCGGGCGACCGGCATCGTCTTCCGCAGCCGGGGCCGCGACCGTACCGTCACGGCGAAGCGGGAGGTCGTGCTCTGCGCCGGGGCGATCCAATCGCCGCAGATCCTGATGCTGTCCGGCATCGGCCCGGCGGCGGAGCTAAAGCGCCACGGCATTCGTCCGGTGCAGGACCTGCCGGGAGTTGGGCGCAACCTTGGCGACCATATCGAGTTCATCGTCGCCTATCAGTGCACACGGCCGGTGACCTATTATCCCGCGACCAAGCTGCACCGTCAGGCACTGATCGGCGCCCAATGGCTGGCGACACGCAAGGGTCTCGGCGCCTCCAATTTCTTCGAGGCGGGCGGGTTCCTGCGTTCCGCGGCGGATATCGCTTGGCCCGACGTCCAATTGCACTTCGTGGCGCTCGCCGCCGACTATTCCGGCCGGGCCACGTCGCCCGGCCACAGCTACCAGGTCCATCTCGGACCGCAGCGCAGCCTCAGCCGCGGCACCGTCACCCTGCGCTCCTCCAGCCCCGAAGACCCGCCGGTTATCCAGCCGAACTTCCTCGCCGTGCCGGAAGACTGGGCCGAGGCACGAGCCGCGATCCGCGCCTCGCGCCACATCCTGGAGCAGCCGGCGCTGCGCGCCTATCGCGGCGCCGAGATCCGCCCCGGTGCACGCGCCGACCGGGACGATACGCTGGACGAATACATCCGCGAGAATGCCGAAACCGGATACCACTTTGTCGGCACCTGCCGTATGGGGAGCGGGCCGGATGCGGTGGTCGACGGGCAGCTCCGTGTGCATGGCATCGAGGCGCTGCGGGTGATCGATGCCTCCGTGATGCCGGAAGCGACCAACGGAAATACCAACGCACCCACGATCATGATCGCGGAGCGCGGCGCTGATTTCATCATGAACCGGGCTCTGCCGCGGTCGGATGCACCGTTCTATAGGATCGGCGCCGCAACCCGTGCCGGATCGCAACCACCGGTGCCGGACTCGCGGGAGCACGGCGACCCTGCGATGGGCGGGGAAGGAGATGGTGCCGCAGGAGGGAATTGAACCCCCGACCCACGCATTACGAATGCGTTGCTCTACCCCTGAGCTACTGCGGCGACCGGGGTATTTCGAGGCGGCGCACGCTAGTGCAGGCGCCCCGGTCCCGTCAACTATAGTAAATTCCCCGGGACTGGCCGGCCAGCCAACCGATCCGAGGCCCGGGAAGGGCCTGAAACACTAGCCTCAAATGGTCAACAGAGCCTTAGGGGCCCGGTTCCTCCGGGGGCGGCCGAACCGGGACCTGCGTCCCCCGGCCGCGGCCAATTTGATGCCACTGAAACAGCCGCGTCACGGGATCGCCCCGGAGCGCGCTTAGGGTCGATCCAGGCCCAAGTGACCCAACCGATTCGGGAGAGCATCGGATGAGCGCCAAGCGGACCCCGCCTGCCCAAACCCCTTCGCCCAAATCCCCCCTCTGGCCCTCGATCTCGCGCCGCTGGCTGCTGCGCGCCGGCACGGCCGGCGTCGGCACCGCGCTGCTGTCGGGCCCCTCGCTGCTGATGCCGCGCCCGGCGCTGGCCCAAGGCAGCCGGCCCCTCATCACCCACGGCGTCCAGAGCGGCGATGTCAGCGCCGACGGCGCCGTGATCTGGGCCCGCACCGACCGGCCGGCACGGATGATCGTCGAGTATGCGACGAGCGACGGCTTCGCCGATGCCAGCCGCATCGCCGGTCCGGCGGCGCTCGATGTCAGCGACTTCACCGCGCGCACGGTGCTGACGGGCCTGCCCGCCGGCCAGGACGTGTTCTACCGGGTGAGCTTCGAGGACCTGAGCGACCTCGCCAGCCTGAGCGAACCCTTGACCGGTCGCTTCCGCACGGCGCCCGCCGACAAGCGCGACGTCAATTTCGTCTGGGGCGGCGACGTGGCCGGCCAGGGCTGGGGCATCAATCCCGGCTTCGGCGGCATGACCATCTTCAAATCGATGACGGATCTCACGCCCGACTTCTTCATCCATTCCGGCGATTCGATCTATGCCGACGGACCGATCAAGGCCGAGGTGGCGCTGCCGGACGGAACCACCTGGAAGAACATCGTCACCGAGGAGAAATCCAAGGTCTGCCAGACGCTGGCCGACTATCGCGGCGCCTACAAATACAATCTCATGGACGAGAACCTGCGCGCCTTCAACGCGGCCGTGCCGATGCTGGCCCAGTGGGACGATCACGAGACCCGCAACAACTGGTATCCGCGCCAGGTCATCGGCAACGACGACCGCTATCAGGTGAAGAGCCTGGCGCTGCTTTCGGCCAATGCCAGCCAGGCGTTTCGCGAATATATGCCGATGCGCACCCAGCCCGAGGATGCCGAGCGCATCTACCGCGTGGTCCGCTACGGCCCGCTGCTCGACGTCTTCATGCTCGACATGCGCAACTATCGCGGCGACAACTCGAAGGATCTTCAGCCCACCGCGGGACCCGACACCGCCTTCATGGGGCCGCAGCAGATCGCCTGGCTCAAGCAGGAGCTGAAGGCGAGCAAGGCAGTATGGAAGGCGATCGCCGCCGACATGCCGATCGGGCTCGTCGTTCCGGACGGCGACAATATCGAGGCCATCGCCAACAAGGATGGCGGACCGCCGCTCGGCCGCGAGCTCGAGATCGCCGATCTCCTCTCCTTCATCAAGCAGAACGGGATCGTCAACACGGTCTGGTTCACGGCCGACGTGCATTACGCGGCGGCGCACTACTACGACCCCAATCAGGCGAAGTTCCAGGATTTCGAGCCGTTCTGGGAATTCGTCTCGGGCCCCCTCAATGCCGGCACCTTCGGGCCCAACGAACTCGACCCGACCTTCGGGCCGCAGCTCAAGTTCATCAAGGCGCCGGATGCGGGCCAGTCGAACCTGGCGCCCAGCGCCGGCTACCAGTTCTTCGGCCATGTCCATATCGACGGCGCCAGCACCGCCATGACGGTGACGCTCAAGGACATGAAGAACCAGGATCTGTTCCAGGTCGAATTGACGCCGGCCGTCTGAGGAAGACCGGCCGCGATTCAGGGTGTGGCGGGTGCGGAGGTTGGGGGCCTCCGTACCTATCCCCTGTTATGCGTGTCCCCGAGGGGTTACATTTCGCTCCGAGACCGCGCCCGCGGCGGCGCTCGGATCGGACCTCGACCGGGTCCGGCAGTGACAAGGGGAGTCCAGGACCATGGGTATCATTTCGTGGATCGTGCTCGGCCTCATCGCCGGCGCCATCGCCAAGTTCATCATGCCCGGCAACGACCCGGGCGGATTCTTCGTGACGATCATCATCGGCATCGTGGGCGCCGTGATCGGCGGCTTCATCGCCACCCAGCTCGGCCTCGGCGGCCTCGACGGCTTCAGCTGGCACAGCCTCATCGTCGCCATCCTGGGCTCGCTGGTGCTGCTGGTCGGCTACCGGATGATCAAGCGCGCCTGACGCCGACCCGCCCGACAACGGACGGAAATGCCGCCGTGGCCCGACCCCCGGCGGCATTTTCATTTGCGCGGCGCCGGCCACGATCGGCTCAGGTGATCAACCGTGCCGCCTCGACCGGCGCCGTGCCTTCGACCGGTTTCGTCTCGCCGCCCGTCGCGGCCGGAGCCGAAGCCGCTGGAGTCGGGGCCGGCGTCACCGTCGCCGGCGGCAGATAGCGCGCTTCGCCGGCGCGCGCATCGGCGAGCGCCGGAACCACGCGGGCACCTTCCTTCCAGGCAAGGCTGTCGAACTCGCCGCAATGGCCGCAGCGCGCACTCCATTCCGAGGCGGCGGCGCCGCATTCGCCGCAAACCCAGGCCGGGTCCGGCGGCGCGTCGGCCGCCGCCATAAGCCAGCGCCGGGCGGCAGCGAGATCGCCATGCTCGCCTTCTTCCAGGCGCGCCATCAGGCGGCAGAGGCGCGCGGAGGGTGCCGCCTTCTCGGCCGCGGCCACCGCCTCCAGCGCCTTGCGGGCCGGTCCCCAAAGCCCCGCGGCGATAGCAGTCTCCGCCAGAGTCAGCCGGCTCTCCACGGCATCGGGACGGGCTTGCGTCAGCTTCTCGAAACGGCGCGCCCGGTCGAGCGCGCTCTCGCTCGGCCGCAACGCCGCGTAGGCGCCGGCGATCGCGGGATGCGCCAGACCGCGCCCCCAGGCCTTCTCCAGGATCTTCTCGGCCTCGCGCTCGCGCGAGGCCTTGGCCATCACCCGCGCCTCGATGGCGAGCGCCGGGACGAAGTCCGGCAGCAGCCGCACCGCGTCGCGCGCCAGGGCGACGGCCCGCACCGGCTCCGGCTCGAGCCGTGCCTGCTCCAGCAGCGTCACCCCCTCGATGCGGCGATAGCGCTCGCGATCGATGACCTTGAGCTTCTCGGCGGCCTTGGCGGTGCGGCGCGCGGAGATCCACTCGCCCTGCTTCAGCTCGAGATCCAGCAGCGCCTTCGCGGCCCAGCCCGCCTGCGGCCGCTCCTCATGCGCCTTGGCGGCGAGCTTCAGGGCTTCGCTCGTGTCGCCCTTGGCGAGCGCCTGGTTGAGCAGGCCACGCATGCCGAGGAAAGCCGTCTCGGGCCGCTCCAGCATGGCGGTGAAATAGCGCCGCGCCGCGGTCTCGTCGCCCGAGAGCTGCGCCGCCTGGGCCGCCAGCAGCAGAGTCAGGGGCGGCTCGCTCAGCAGCCCATGGGCGATGCGCGCCTGGCGCTTCGCTTCCTCCGCATCGCCCGCGGCGACCGCGACCATGCCCTGGGTCAGCGCCCGGTAGCCCTTAAGGCGCTGGCGCTCGCCGCGCCGCTCGGCCATCCGGCGCGGACCCCGGACAATGATGCCCCAGAGCCGGTAGATCACCGCCGCCAGCGCCATCAGCAGCAGCAAGGCCGCCAGCAGCACGCCCACGCTGGTATCGACGCGCCAGCCGAGCCAATCGAAGCTGACATGACCGGGCCGATCCGCAACCCAGATCGCGGCCGCGACCAGGATCGCGAGCTTCAGCAGAAACCAGAGCGTGCTGCGCATGGGCCTTGCGCGTCCTCCTGCCGTCAGCCGCCGCCGCTGGCGGTGGAAGGCGAGGCCGTCAGCCGCGCCAGTGCCGCTTGTTCGAGCCCGTCGAGCGCAGGGTCGGCCTGGAGACGGGCCGTGGCCTGCTCGCGCCAATCCTTTACCACGTCGGCCGCGGGGCCCGTCAGGCCATCCATCGCCGCAGCCGTCCCCGGCAGATCGCCGGTCGATGCCGCGGTCTCGGCCCGCGACAGGCGATCCGAGACGCTGTCGCCTTCGGCGGCACCGTCGCTGGGCCTGATCCGGACCAGCTTCGAGACGCCCTTCATCAGCCGGTCGAGCCAGCCCTGGCCGGTCGGGGTCTCGGCCAGCGCGCCGCCCGAGGCGGTGAGCGCCTGGTCCACCAGGTCCGGCACCTGCTGCAGCAGCACCGCGGTGGTGGGCAGCCCCGAAGGCGCGTAATGGCCCAAGGTCGTATGCGCCTTGGTCAGCGCGTCGGCGAGACCGTCGTCGTTCTGTGCCAGGCCATCGACCGCCTGCAGCTCCGTCGTGAAGGGACGCCCGGCGGCGATGGCGCTCTTGAGGCGCGCCGTCGCCAGCAGCAGGGCCGCGTCCTTGGCTTCGGGGCCGCTCGTAGGCCGCGCCTCGAGCGCGGCCAGGCGTTGCGCCGCCTGGTCCAGCGTGGCCTTGAGCTGCGTGTTCTCCTGCTGGAGCTGGTCGATGGCACCGAGGCGCTGAGTGGCCTCGTCGAGGCTCGCCTTCAGATGCGCGTTCTCGCTCGCGACCTGATCCAGCGAGGATTGCAGCGCGGCGAGAGCGGCCGTATCGGGGGCGGGCGCCGGCGTGCCGCTGTCGGGGGCCGGCACGTTCGCTGCCGCCGAAGCCTGCGCGGCGGCCAGGCTGTCGAGCTTCGTGCGCAGATCCGCAAGCTCGGCCGGCAGGGCTGCGATATCGTCGGGCAGCGCCGGCGCGCCGGTGGCGGCCATGGGCTGCTGCTGGAGCTGCGATTGCAGATCGCCCTGGGCCTTCACCAGATCGTCCAGCTTCTGCGCGAGATCGCCCGCCTTCTTCTCGAGCGCGCCGATGCGTTCCCATTGCGCCTGGCGCTCCTGGACGGCGCGCTCCATCGCGGCCTGGATCAGCGCCAGGTCGCTTTCGACCTGCGCCAGCTCGGTCTTGAGGCTGCCGGCATCCGCGGTCGCAGCCGTCCCGCCGCCGGACGAAGCGGGCGCGGTCGTGCCGCCGTCGCTCGCGAGGCCGGCGCCGCTGTCCGAAGCCGGCGCGATCGTCTCGGCGGTGTGAGTCGCGCGGTCGATGAGCGGCTGCCAGACCGGGCGCGAGGCCGCGACGGCGACGATCAGGATCAGCAGCGCCGCCACCAGAATGAAGCGGCGCGCGGGCGCCGGTCGGCGCGCCATGCGCTTGAGGGCCGCTTCGATATCGGCCGGCGCCGGCGTGTCGGCGACGGCCGCAGCCTCGCGCGCCGTAGCGGCGGCCGGCCTCGCCGCTTCCGCCGCCTGATCGACCAGCCGCAGCATCGAGGGCAGGTCGGGCTTCTCCGCCGTCATGAGCGAGCGCCAGGGCAGCGCCTGCACGGCCTTCGCCACCGCCGGGCTGAGGCAGAGCGCCGTCGCCTGCTCGATGCCGTTGAGCGCGGCCTCACCCGCACCCTGCACCAGCGTGAGGAAGGTTTCCGCCGTGCGGGGCGAGAACAGCAGCACCAGCCCGATCTCGCCGCGTTCCAGCCGTCCCCTGACATCGTCGGTCAGGGCGGTCGCCTGATCGGCCGAATAGAGCATGGCGCGCCGGAGCTCGAATCCTTCCGCGCCCAGGAGCCCCGTCAGATCGCCCGCGACCGCGGAACCGGCCGCATGGAAGAGCGCGCCGCGCTTGGGATCGAGGCGGCGCGCCACCAGCCGCGCCAGATCCTCGACCGCGCCGGCAGCGCTCTCGACCGTCTCGAATCCGGCGGCGCGCGCCGCGCGCGCGGTGTTGTCGCCGACCGCGAATACGGGCAGGTCGCGCTTCTGCGACAGGTTGGCGAAGGCGCGCACGCCGTTGGCGCTGGTGAAGAGCAGCGCCTGCACGCCCTCGAGATCGATCGTGGCATCGCTGACGGGTTTGACCGACAGCAGCGGCTCGCGCACGACCGTGATGCCGCGCGCGATGAGCGCCGCCGCCAGCGGTTCGGCGTCTTCGTCGGGTCGGGTGATGAGAGCGGTGAGCGTCATCGCGAGGATCCCCTGGGTTCGCCGATCAGGCTCCTTGAAGTCGGGCGAAGAAGGACGGGCCCGCCTTGGCCTTGAGGGCGCGCCCCGCCTCGCGGCCCAGCGCCTCCGCTTCGGCGGCCGGCCCCTCGATGGTCGCGCGGTGATGGTCGCTGCCGTCGGGAAGCGCGATCAGGGCCCGGAGCGAGAGACGATCGCCCCCGGCCTCGGCCAGGGCCGCGATCGGGGTCCGGCAGGAGCCGTCGAGCGTGGCGAGGAGCGCGCGCTCGGCCGTCACCGCGATCCGGGTGGCCCGATGATCGAGCGGCGCCAGCCAGCGCCGGGTCGCCGCATCCTCGGCGCGGATCTCGATGCCGATGGCACCCTGCCCCGGCGCCGGCAGCATCTCGTCGGTCGAGAGCAGCGCCGTCGCCCGGTCCTGCATTCCCAGCCGCTTGAGGCCCGCCAGCGCCAGCAGCGTCGCGCCGATCTTGCCCTCCGTCAGCTTCTGCAGCCGGGTTCCGACATTGCCGCGCAGATTGACCACCGGCAGATCGGGACGGTGCAGCAGGATCTGCGCCTTGCGCCGCAAGGAGGCGGAACCGACCACGGTGCCCTCGGGCAGGCTCGCGAGGCTGGTGCCTGCGCGCGCGATCAGCACGTCGCGCGGATCCTCACGCTCCAGCAGGGTCGAGATCTCGAGACCTGGCGGCAGATGCGTCTCCACATCCTTCATCGAATGAACCGCCGCGTCGATCTGCCGATCGATCAGCGCCTCCTCGATCTCCTTGGTGAAAAGCCCCTTGCCGCCGATTTCGGCCAGAGGCCGGTCCTGGACCTTGTCGCCGGTCGTCCTGATGATGCGAATCTCGATCGCGTCCGGCTCGCGCAACTCATCATGCGCGGCCCTCAGGCGGTCGCGCAACTCATGCGCCTGGGCCAGCGCCAAGGGACTGCCGCGCGTGCCGATTCGCAGGCGGGCTTGCGTCATGGGCGGCGGCTCGGAATCATCGGTGATCCTTGGGCTTTTTCTTCGAATCCGGACCCAGCTTTAGGGCTTTGGACCGGCGCTGGCAAGCGGCCCGGCCCGGCCCATTTTTCAGCCTCTCATGTCAATTTGCGGGCTGGAATAAGGCGGCCATCGGTCGCGGAGTCGCCCGGCTGGCGGCGCCCGCTCTCCGCGATTAGGATCGCGCCCGCCATCGCCTCTTCCGATGACATGGATCAAGGCGATCCCGTCATCGAGTCGCCGTTCCCTCGTCCACTCCCGAGTCGTGCCATGCGTGTTCTAGGTATCGAATCCAGCTGTGACGAAACCGCGGTCGCGATCGTCGATGACGGGCGGCGGCGCCTGGCCGACCTCGTGCTCTCGCAGCTCACCGAGCATCGCCCCTTCGGCGGGGTGGTGCCCGAGATCGCGGCGCGCAGCCACCTGGGCCAGCTCGACCGCCTGATCGCCCGGGCGCTGGCGCAGGCCGGCATGAAGCCCCACGAGCTCGATGCGATCGCGGCGACCGCGGGCCCCGGTCTCATCGGGGGCGTGCTGGTCGGCGTCACCATGGGCAAGGCCATGGCGCTGGCGCTCGACCGGCCCTTCCTCGCGATCAATCATCTCGAGGGCCATGCGCTCTCGGCGCGACTCGATCCCGGCGTCGCCTTCCCCTATCTGCTCCTGCTGGTGTCGGGCGGCCATTGCCAGCTGCTGCGGGTCGAGGGCGTCGGCCGCTATCGCCGCCTCGGCACGACGGTCGACGACGCGGCGGGCGAAGCCTTCGACAAGGGTGCCAAGATCCTGGGGCTGGGCTATCCCGGCGGTCCTGCCATCGAGCAGGCGGCCGCACGCGCCAAGGCCGCGGGAATCGATCCGGATGCCTATGGCCTGCCGCGCCCGATGCTGGGACGGCCCGGCTGCGATTTCTCCTTCTCCGGCCTCAAGACCGCGTTGCGCCAGCGCGCGCAGGAACGGGCCGCGGACGGCGCGCTGCCCGAGCGCGACGGGCTGGCGCTGGCGCTGCAGGAATCGATCGCGGCGGTTCTCGCGGATCGCACCGCGCATGCGCTCGAGGCTGCCGCTGCCGCGACGCCGCGCCTGACGGCGCTGGTCGCCGCCGGCGGCGTCGCCGCCAACCAGCGCATCCGCCAGGCGCTGGAGCGGGTCGCCCGCGCCCACGACCTGCCGTTGGTGGCGCCCCCCTCGCGTCTCTGCACCGACAATGCCGCCATGATCGCCTGGGCCGGCATCGAGCGGCTCGAGGCGGGCCTGACCGACTCCGCCCATGGCGACGGCCTCGATTTCGCCGCGCGCCCGCGCTGGCCGCTCGATCCGACGGCGCCGCGCGCAGCCGGCGCCGGCGTCAAGGCATGACGAGGGGCTTGCAGCGCTGGGGCATCCTCGGTGCGGGTGCCTGGGGCACGGCGCTTGCGGTCGCGGCCGCGCGTGCCGGGCGCGAGGCGCTTCTCTGGACGCATCGCCCGGAGGTCGCGGCCGGCATCGTGGCGCGGCACGAGAACCCCGATTACCTGCCCGGCCAGCGGCTCGATCCGCGCATCGAGGCCAGCGCCGATCCGGCGGCGCTCGCCGATCGCGACGCCCTGCTGCTGGCGGTGCCGGCGCAGCATCTGCGCGAGGCGACGCAGCGCCTGGCTTCCCTCTGGCCGCAGGACCGTCCTGTCGTGGTCTGCGCCAAGGGCATCGAGCAGCGCAGCGGCCTCACCATGACCGGGCTGCTGCGCCAGACCCTGCCCGGACGTCCGCTGGCGGTGCTGAGCGGCCCGACCTTCGCCGCCGAGGTCGCGGCCGACCTGCCGACGGCGGCGACCGTCGCCGCGGCCGACGAGGGCCTGGGCCAGGCCATCGTCGAGGCGCTGGCCAATCCGCGCTTCCGTCTCTACTGGTCGAGCGACGTGACCGGCGTCGAGCTCGGCGGCGCCATCAAGAACGTGCTCGCCATCGCCTGCGGCATCGTGATCGGCCGCCGGCTCGGCGACAATGCGCGCGCGGCCCTGATCGCGCGAGGCCTGGCCGAGATGATGCGCTTCGCGGTGCCGCGCGGGGCCCGGCCCGAGACGCTGATGGGTCTCTCGGGGCTGGGCGATCTGGTGCTGACCTGCAGCGGCCGCCAGTCGCGCAACCTCTCGCTCGGCGTGGCGCTCGGCGAAGGGCGCAGCCTCGCCGAGCATCAGGCGGGACGGCGCAGCGTGGCCGAAGGCGTGTGGACGGCATCGGTGCTGCGGGCCCAGGCCGAGGCCGCCGGCATCGAGATGCCGATCGTCCGCGCCGTCGACGAGATCCTCAACCGCGGGGCCGCGATCGACCAGGCGATCGACGCGCTCCTGTCGCGCCCGTTGCGCGCGGAAGGATAAGTGCGAGCCGGTAATCTCCTCCCCCGCGATGCAGAGCAATCGCATTTGAGGCTTTCTTCACCTCCCCCCTTGAGGGGGGCTGGGGTGGGGGGTAGCCGCAGACTCGTTGCAAGCCCGTCCTGCTGCGATGAGAGCTCCGTTTTCAGTCGTGTTCTACGATCACCCCCCACCCTAACCTTCCCCTCAAAGGGGGAGGGGATTCATTCGCGTCGCCACATGCGATCGCCCTGCCCCGCGATGCGGGAGAGGGGACAAAGACTCCGTTCTCCTTTGACTGGCCTCAGCCGTTGACGGCGGCGGCCTGGGGCGGCTTCTCGGCCTGCGCGATGATGCGGTCGGGCGGCAGGCGCAGCGTGGCGGTGGTGCCGACATCGAGCGCGCTCTCGAGCTGCAGGCGGCCGCCATGGAGCTCGATCAGCGACTTCGCCAGCGGCAGGCCGAGGCCTGTGCCCTCGTAGCTGCGCGAGAGCGAGCTGTTGATCTGGACGAAGGGCGTCAGCGCCGAGGGGATGTCGGCGGGATCCATGCCGATGCCGGTATCGATCACCGCCAGCTCCAGCCAGCCGTCGGCCTCGAGGCTGGCGCGGATCGTGATGCGGCCGCCGCGCTTGTTGAACTTGATGGCGTTGATCAGAAGGTTGAGCAGCGCCTGCTTGACCGAGCGCATGTCGCAACGCACCGCGAGCGGCAGGCAGCGCAGGTCGGTCACGATCTCGACCTCGCGCTCCTCGGCGCGCACGCTGACCATGCGCAGGCAGGCCGCGATCAGCTCGCCCAGATCGACCTCGAGGTCGGAGAGCTCCATGCGGCCGGCCTCGATGCGCGACAGGTCGAGGATGTCGTTCACGACGGCAAGCAGATGCTCGCCGCTCTGGTGGATGTCGCGCGCATAGTCGGCATAGGTCGGCACGCCCAGAGGGCCGAACATCTCCTTCTCCAGGATCTCGGAGAAGCCGATGATGGCGTTGAGCGGCGTGCGCAGCTCGTGGCTCATATTGGCGAGGAACTGCGACTTGGCGCGGTTGGCCGCGATCGCGTCCTCCTTGGCGTGCCGCAACCGATCCTCGGATTCGCGCCGGGCGGAGATGTCGCGGAGCGTGCCGATCATCAGCTGGCGGCCGCCCAGCCGCACGCGGCCGACCGCGAGCTCGACCGGGAACTGCGAGCCGTCCTTGCGGCGCGCGGTCATCTCGTTGAGCGCGATGCCGTGCTGCTCGCCCTCCGGCCCCGCGAGGCGGCGCAGAAGCTGCATCCCGCCGGCGCCGCCCGGGCTGTCCGGCAGCAGCATCGAGACGTCCGAGCCCGTGGCCTCGGCCGCCGAATAGCCGAAGCCGCGCTCGGCCGCGGGATTGAAGGATTCGATCCGGCCCCAGCCATCGACCGTGATCACCATGTCCGCCACGTTCTCGAGAATCCCGCGGATGCGCGCATCGCTCTCGCGCAAGGCGGCCTCGGACTGCACCAGCTCGCGCGCCCTGGCCTCGGCGACGGCGGTGCGCTCGGCGACCCGGCGCTCCAGCGTGGTGTTGAGATCCTCGAGCGCGCCCATATGCTCGCGCAGGGAGCGCAGCATCGGCCGGAAGACCAGGAGCGCGATCGCGACGATCACGGCCGCGAACAGCAGCAGCTCCAGCATCTGCATATGGCCGAGCTCGCGATGCAGCCGCTCCTCGTAATGCTGCCAGGCCGCGGTCTCGGCATCGAGGGCGGCCAGCAGGCGGGGATAGCTGTCCGCGATCGCCTGCATCTCGATCCGGCCCGGCTTCAGCATCGTCGCCGGCAGCATCGACAGGATGTGAGCCTGGGAGATGAAGCGCTGCAGCGTGAATTCGAGCGCCACCTCGTCGGTGTTGTAGAAGGCCACCAGCTCGCGCGCGGCCGGACCCAGGGTCTGGGCCCGATCGACGAGACGCCGATGGAGCTCGGCCAGCCGGTCGGCGGCGACCCGCATCCGCGCCTGATCCCGGCTGTCGGCCGTGCGGGCGATGTCCTGGGCCAGGAGCGCGATCTGCAGCGCCAGACGGCTCTGCTGCGCGCTGCCATTGACGGTGGCGATCTGCTCCTCGGCCTTGCGGCGCTGCAGCTCCGCCACGGTCGTCGCGGCGGCAGCCACACCCAACAGCAGCGCCAGCGCCAGTCCCAGGAGCCAGAACCAGCGGCGGATGACGGGATGAGACGCAGACATGGGGCTCGCGGTGTCCGCTCCTCCGTCCGGGTAAGGGCCCACGAAAGAGCAAGGCCGCGTCCTCCTCGGGGCCGGGGGAGGGACGCGGGATGGGCGACGGCAGGCCGCCCCGATTCATTCTCCCTTCTGATTCGTTAATAATTTGTCGCTTTTTTGAAATAGGTTGACGGCTGGTTACCCCGGACCTCCCGAGCCGCGGATTCCCGCCCTTTTTGAGAGACCCTGGGACATGGCCAGGGGGCCACGAACCGGGTTAGGCTCGCCGGCCTGCCCCGCCGTCCCTGCCCAAGGAACCCTCATGCTTTACATCGCCTATTGCCTGGACAAGCCCGACCATGCCGCGGTGCGGGCCGCCAACCGGCCGGCCCATGTCGAATTCCTGAAGCAGCACGCGGCCCAGATCGTCATCGCCGGCCCGGTCCTGAGCGAGGACGGGCAGCAGATGGCCGGCAGCCTGTTCATCCTGGAGTTCGACGGCCGGGGCGATGTCGACCGCTTCCTCAAGAGCGATCCCTATGCGAAGGCCGGCCTCTTCGCCTCGGTCGACGTGCGGCCCTGGCGCAAGACCATCGAGCGCGATCCGCGCTGAACCGCGCAGGTCCGAACCGGCAAACCAGGGAGACCCCAGGATGGCCTATTGGCTGGTGAAGTCGGAGCCCTCGGTCTATGGCTGGGAGCAGCTGGTGAAGGAGGGCAAGACCCACTGGAACGGCGTGCGCAACCACCAGGCGGCCGCCAACCTGAAGGCGATGAAGGCGGGCGACCGCGCCCTCTTCTATCATTCGAACGAGGGCCTCGCGGTGGTGGGCATCGCCGAGATCACCAAGACCGCCTATCCCGATCCCACGGACAAGACCGGCAAGTTCGTGATGGTGGATCTGAAGCCCGTGACGGCGATGAAGCAGCCGGTCACGCTGGCTTCCATCAAGGCCGAACCCAAGCTCAAGGACATCGCGCTGGTGCGCCTGTCGCGGCTCTCCGTGCAGCCGGTCGATGCCGCCGCCTGGAAGCTCATCTGCAAGATGGGCGGCGTGAAGCCCGACTGAAGACAGGACCAAGCCGAGCGATGCCGGCGATGGATCAGGATCCGAGCGGCCGGCGCCTCTGCCGGATCGACGAGATTCCCGACGGCACCGCGCGCGGATTCCTGATCGGCGACGGGCCGGGCCGGCTCGATTTCTTCGTCTATCGCCGCGGTGATCGGCTGCTGGGCTATCGCAATGCCTGCCCGCACCAGGGCACGCCGCTCGAGCTGTTCCCCGACCGCTTCCTCACCAGCGACAAGGAACGCTTCCTCTGCACCACGCATGGGGCGCAGTTCCGCATCGAGGACGGCTATTGCCTCAGGGGACCCTGCAAGGGGAAGTCGCTGACGCCCTTCGCGGTCGAGACCGAGGCCGGCTGGCTGCTGCTGCCGGCCCCGGAATGTCGAGGCTAGAGAAACTCAGGCCGCGCGCACATCCTCGAGGAAGCGGCTGACCGTCTGGCCCAGCGCCTGGGCGCGGCCGGCGAGCTGCTCGATCGAGCCCAGCATCTGCTGCGCGGAATTGCCGGTCTGCTGTGCCGCCGCCGAGACCGCGCCGATATGGCCGGTCACCTGCTGCGTGCCCGTGGCCGCGGCCTGGACGTTGCGCGCGATCTCCTGGGTGGCGGCACCCTGCTGCTCCACCGCCGCGGAGATCTCGGTCGCGATCTCGGAGATGTTGCCGATGGTCGTGCCGATGCCGCCGATCGCGGTCACGGCGTCGGCCGAGACCTTCTGGATGTCGGCGATCTGGGCGCCGATATCCTCGGTCGCCTTGGCCGTCTGGTTGGCGAGGTTCTTCACCTCGGAAGCGACCACCGCGAAGCCCTTGCCGGCCTCGCCCGCGCGCGCCGCCTCGATCGTGGCGTTGAGCGCCAGGAGATTGGTCTGTGCGGCGATATCGTTGATCAGGTTGACAACCTCGCCGATCTTCTGTGCTGCCGCCGCCAGCCCCTGCACGGTGCCGTTGGTGTGACCCGCTTCCTGCACGGCCTTCTGTGCGATCTCGGTCGAGCGATGCACACGCGTGCCGATCTCGCCGACGGAGGCCGCCAGCTCCTCGGTCGCGCTCGCGACCGTGTTGACGTTGCTCGAGGCGGACTGGGCGGCCTCGGTGACGGCGGCGGACTTGGTCGAGGTCTCGGTCGCAGCCTGCGTCATGCTGCCGGCCATATCCTTCATGTCCGACATGGCGGCCTCGACCTCCTGCAGCAGACCCGACACGCTCTTGTCGAACTGGCCGGAGAGCTGCTCGAGCCGCTTGGCCCGTGCCTCCTTCGCCTGCTGCTCCTGGCGGGTCGCTTCCGCGAGCTCCGCCGCCTTGAGCGCGTTGTCCTTGAAGACCTGGACGGCGGCGGCCATGCGCCCGATCTCGTCCTCGCGCTCGCGGGCCGGAATGTCGGTGTTCATCTCGCCCTGCGCCAGCTTGCTCATGGCCTCGGTCATGGCGACGGTCGGGCGCACCACCGCGCGCACCAGCGCCATCGCGCAGAGCAGCAGGATCAGCACACCGGCGCCGGCCGCGATCAGGATCGAGACCCGGGCGATCCGGGCCATGGCGACGGCATGTTCCTGCGCATCCGCGACCGCGGATTCGATCTTCCCGCTCACCTGCTCCATCGCTTCCTCGAGCGCCTTGAACTGCTCGATGAAGGCGGGGAAGCCGGCCTCGGCCACCGTCGGATTCTCGAAGGCCTCCTTGGCGATCTTCTCGGCACCGGCGATGTAGACGTCGAGCTTGGGCGCGACCTCGGCCAGCGCGGCCTTCACGTCCTCGCCGAGCGCCAGCTTGGTGTTGGCGTCGACCGCCTCCTGGAAGCTCGTGACATGATCCTCGAGATCGGCCTCGACCTCCTGGCGCGCATCGGCATTGCCGCTCGCGCCGTCGCGCAGCGCCGAGATCACATCGGCACGCAGCGCGTCATGCATCATGTCCGCTTCCATGTGATGGCGCAGCGCGGTCGAGGTGACCACCACATCGGCAAGCTGGTTCTCCTGCTCACCCGCGACCCAGAGCCCGACACCGGCGGTCAGGGCCAGCAGCAGCGCGCTCACGCCGCTCACGACATAGAAACGAGTGCCGACAGAAAGACCTTTAGCCATAGGATTTATCTTCGCCTCATGTTTTATCCGAATTGGCTGCGACACTATGCCGGCCGCTCTTAACGGAGGGCTAACCCGCCGTCCCGTCTCCCGGTCCTGTCCCGACGTACATCCAGCCGATACGAAAGGATTCCCGGGGCTCCGGCCCGGGACGAGCGCAGGATCGGGCGGCCGCTTGTTCCGCGCCCCCGCTTCCGTCAAGATGATCTTCCCTCAAGCCCTTGGCGCGGCACGCAAACCGCCCCGCCCTCCGGTTGTGGCGGGAATCCCAACCGCCCGCCCGCCGGACAAGAGCCAAGGGAGAAACCGCCCGTAGGGAGAAGCGCACCGTCATGACCAGCCCGACCCTGTTCCCCGTCCCCGAAGAACTGGCCCGGACCGCCTGGATCGACGAGGAGAAATACGAAAGCCTCTATCACCTTTCGATCAAGGACCCCGAGGCCTTCTGGGGCGAGCAGGGCAAGCTCGTCACCTGGATCAAGCCCTTCACCAAGGTGAAGGACGTGGACTACACGGGCGACGTGCGGATCCGCTGGTATTACGACGGCACGCTCAACGTTTCCGCCAACTGCATCGACCGGCATCTGGCGCTCCGCGCCGACCAGACCGCAATCCTGTGGGAGGGCGACGACCCCAAGGACCACAAGCATGTCTCCTATTCGGAGCTGCATGAGAATGTCTGCCGTCTCGCCAATGTCCTGAAGAAGCGCGGCATCAAGAAAGGCGACCGGGTCACGATCTATATGCCGATGATCCCGGAGGCGGCCTACGCGATGCTGGCCTGCACCCGGATCGGCGCGATCCATTCGGTGGTGTTCGGCGGCTTCTCGCCCGAGAGCCTGGTCGGCCGCATCCAGGACTGCGATTCCAACTGCATCATCACGACCGACGAGGGCTTGCGCGGCGGGCGCAAGATCCCGCTCAAGGCCAATGTCGACGAGGCATTGACCCGCTGCCCCTCCGTGAAGACCTGCATCGTCGTGAAGCACACCGGCGGCAAGATCAATTGGGTCGAGGGCCGCGACCACTGGTATCACGAGGAACTGTCGCAGGTGGGGCGCGACTGCCCGCCGGTCGAGATGAACGCCGAGGATCCCCTCTTCATCCTCTATACCTCGGGCTCGACCGGAAAACCGAAGGGCGTGCTGCACACAACCGGCGGCTATCTGGTCTATGCCGCCATGACCCACCGCTATGTCTTCGACTATCACGACGGCGACATCTATTGGTGCACGGCGGATGTGGGCTGGGTCACGGGCCACAGCTACATCCTCTATGGTCCGCTCGCCAACGGCGCCACCACGGTGATGTTCGAGGGCGTGCCGAACTACCCGGACGCCTCGCGCTTCTGGCAGGTGATCGACAAGCATCAGGTCAACACGTTCTACACGGCGCCCACCGCGATCCGCGCGCTGATGCGCGAGGGCGAGGGGCCGGTGAAGAAGACGAGCCGCCAGTCGCTGCGGCTGCTGGGCTCGGTCGGCGAGCCGATCAATCCGGAAGCCTGGCTCTGGTATCACCGCGTGGTGGGCGACGAGCGCTGCCCGATCGTCGACACCTGGTGGCAGACCGAGACCGGCGGGATTCTCATTTCGCCGCTGCCCGGCGCCACGGCGCTCAAGCCCGGCTCCGCGACCAAGCCGCTTTTCGGCATCAGGCCCGAGATCGTCGATGCCAACGGCAATGTGCTGGACGGGGCGTGCGAAGGGAATCTCTGCATCGCCGATTCCTGGCCGGGCCAGATGCGCACGGTCTATGGCGACCACAAGCGCTTCGCCGCGACCTACTTCTCCGCCTACAAGGGCAAGTATTTCACCGGCGACGGCTGCCGGCGCGACGAGGACGGCTATTACTGGATCACGGGGCGCGTCGACGACGTGATCAACGTCTCGGGCCACCGCCTCGGCACGGCCGAGGTCGAGAGCGCGCTGGTCGCCCATGCGAAGGTCGCCGAGGCCGCGGTCGTGGGCTACCCGCACGACATCAAGGGCCAGGGCATCTATGCCTATGTGACGCTCAACGCCGGCGAGCAGCCGAGCGAGGCGTTGCGCAAGGAGCTGGTGAACTGGGTGCGCAAGGAGATCGGCCCGATCGCCTCGCCCGACCTGCTGCAGTTCGCGCCGAGCCTGCCCAAGACCCGCTCCGGCAAGATCATGCGCCGCATCCTGCGCAAGATCGCCGAGAACGAGTACGGCAACCTGGGCGACATCTCGACGCTGGCCGATCCCGCGGTGGTGAAGGACCTGATCGACAACCGGATGAACCGCGGGTGAAGCCCGGGCCGGCGGCGACCGGACGCTCGCGCGTTACTCGGGGCGGGCGGTTCCGGCGTCGACGGCCGCCACCCCGGCGCTCATCTGCAGCGCGCCCTCGTGGTGATCGCTCAAGCAGTGCGCATGAGAGCTGTCGGCCAGCACCTGGATGACGCGGCAATCGCAGATCTTGCCGCCGCGGCAGACCGAGATCATCCGCTCGAACTCGGCCTTCAGCGCCGAGAGCTGCCGGATCCGCTGATCGACAGCGCTCAACTGGCGCTGCGCGATCTCGTCGGCGGCCGCGCAAGATCCCTCCGGATGGTCGGCCAGGGTCAGCAGCTCACGAATGGAATCGAGCGAGAAGCCGAGCTCGCGGCTGTGCCGGATGAAGGCCAGGCGATCGAGATGGCGCTGGCTGTAGCGCCGCTGGTTGCCGGAGGTGCGGGCCGGCGGCGGCATCAGCCCGATCTGCTCGTAATAGCGGATGGTCTGGATGCGGCACCCGGTAACCGCCGCAAGCTGGCCAATGGCGAACTCTTTCAAAGACATAGTGGCAAGCCCCCATATCTACAGCTTCTGTAGGTTTCTAACCTGGGGCCGAAACGCCGGGATTGCAAGGCGCCAGACAGGGCCGGCCCTCGCTTCTTGAATCTACAGTCGCTGGAGGTCCCATATCGACGGGGAACAGCGCTGTCTCCCGTCCTATGAGGCCCTCGATGGCTCATCCGCACCGCCATGACCACGCCCCGAACCCGACGCACGGTCATGATGCATGCTGTGGGCCGAAGGCCGATGACGCACCTGCCGCAGATGCCTGCTGCGGCCCGGGCGCTGGCGCTCAATCGCCCAAGGCGCATCGCCGCCACGCGCATGAACAGGATCATGGCCATGATTCCTGTTGTGCGCCGACCGCGACTCTCGAACCGGGCAGCCCGCCCGCGAAGGGTCGCGCCTTCATGGTGCGCGGCATGGACTGCGCCGAGGAAGTGGCGGTCCTGAAGCAGGCCGTAGGGCCGCTCGTCGGGGGACCGGATCGGCTGGCCTTCGACGTGCTCAATGGCCGCATGACCGTTGCCCCGGCCGCGGGGAATATCTCCGACCTGGCCATCCTGGAGGCCGTCGCCACCACGGGCATGAGCGCTGTCCCGTGGCAGGCGACCGGCGCCAACGGGACCGGATCCGACGGCCACCGTCGCCAGCAGCTCCTGTTCACGGCCGCCAGCGGTGCCAGCCTCTTGCTCGGCGTCACCATTCACATGGCAACCGCCGGAAGCATCGGTGACGCGCTGCGCCTGCTGGTCAGCCACGCCGCCCAGCCGATGCCTTGGCCCGAGATCGCCGCCTATGTCGGGGCGGTTCTGCTGGGCGGCCGGTTCGTCGCGGTCAAGGCTTGGTACGCGTTGCGCAACCTGCGCCCCGACATCAACCTTCTGATGGTCGTCGCGGTGCTGGGCGCCATGCTCATCGGCGAATGGTTCGAGGGCGCGACGGTCGCCTTCCTGTTCGCCTTGTCGCTGGCACTCGAGAGCTGGAGCGTTGGGCGCGCACGGCGCGCGGTCGCGGCCTTGCTCGATCTGGCGCCGCCGACGGTGCGTCTGCTGCGGCCCGACGGATCGGAGATCGATGTTCCGGTGGCGGAGGCAAGACCGGGCGACCGCTTCATCGTGCCGGGCGGCGAGCGCATCGCTCTCGACGGCCGCGTCCTGTCAGGCAGCAGCGCCGTCAACCAGGCGCCGATCACGGGCGAAAGCCTGCCGGTCGAGAAGCAGGAAGGCCTGGAGGTCTATGCCGGCTCGATCAACGGCGACGGCACCCTGACCGTCGAGGTCACCAAGGCGGCGGACGACACCACGCTCGCGCGGATCATCCGCATGATCGAGGACGCTCATGCCCGGCGCGCGCCCTCCGAGCAGTGGGTCGAGCGGTTCGCCCGGATCTATACGCCGGCGGTGATGATGCTGGCCCTGCTCGTGTTCCTGGTGCCGCCGCTTCTCTTCGGCGGCCTCTGGGAAGACTGGTTCTACCGCGCGCTCGTGCTGCTGGTCATCGCCTGTCCCTGCGCGCTGGTCATCTCGACGCCGGTTTCGATCGTCGCATCGCTGGCGGCATCGGCGCGGGCCGGCGTGCTGGTGAAGGGCGGCGCCTTCATCGAGCTGCCGGCCCGGTTGAAGGCGATCGCCATGGACAAGACCGGGACCATCACGCGCGGCGAGCCCGAAGTGGTGGATGTGGTGCCCCTCGGCACGCACACCGAAGCGGAGCTCCTGGCGCGCGCGGCCGCGCTCGAGGCCCGCTCCACGCACCCGCTGGCGCGCGCCATCGTCCGCCGGGCCGAATCCCGGAACGTTTCGCCGGCCTCGGCTGCCGACGTCCAGCTGCTGAAGGGCAAGGGGCTGACCGGAACCTTCGGTGGCGAGCCTTTCTGGCTGGGCTCGCATCGCTATGTGGCCGAACGCGGCCAGGACACACCGGACATCGCGCGTCAGGCCGAGGCCCTGGAGGCCGATGGCAAGACCGTGATCGTGGTGGGCAATGCCCGTCATGTCTGCGGCCTCATCGCGGTCGCCGACACGGTACGGCCGGAAGCGGCGGGCATGGTGAAAGCGTTGCATGCGGCGGGCGTGAAGCATGTCGTCATGCTGACCGGCGACAACCGGGCGACGGCCGAAGCGATCGCCCGGCAGGTCGGCATCGACGAGGTCCATGCCGAGCTGCTGCCGGAAGACAAGCTGCGCAATGTCGAGCAGCTCGTCGGCCGGTATGGGACGGTCGCGATGGTCGGCGACGGTGTGAACGACGCGCCGGCATTGGCGCGTGCGAGCCTCGGCATCGCCATGGGCGCCATCGGCTCGGACGCGGCCATCGAGACCGCGGACGTGGCCCTCATGACCGACGACATCTCGAAGCTGGCCTGGCTCGTCTGGCATGCGCGGCGGACACTCGCCGTCATCCGGCAGAACATCCTGTTCTCGCTGGGCGTGAAGGCCGCCTTTCTTCTCCTGACCTTCGCCGGCGTGGCAAGCCTGTGGGGCGCCATCGCGGCGGATGTGGGCGCGTCGCTGCTGGTCGTCTTCAACGCACTTCGCCTCCTCAGGCCTGCCGCCCCTCGCTGAGCCCCGATCGGGCGCGAGCAGCGCGGGAGAGCGCAGCGTTCGCGGCAGGCCCTATGGCCGCAGCGCGGCCGCGAGCCTGATCGCCGCCGGCTCGATCCGGTCCTCCGGCACGCCGGCATAGCCGAGCAGCAGCCCCTGACGGCGCGGGCTCGTCATCTGGAAGGCCGAGAGCGGCGAGACGGTGATGCCCGCGGCGGCGGCGCGCGCGGTGGCGGCGCGATCGTCCATCCTTGCGGCCAATGCAGGCGCGAGGCCGGCGAGGAGATGCATGCCGGCCGGCGCCGGCGCCAGCTCGAGCAATCCTTGAAAATGGCGGTCAGCCGCGGCCAGCAAGGCCGCCTGGCGCGCCGCATAGAGCTTGCGCGTGCGCCTGATATGGGCCGCGAAATGCCCCTCGGCGATGAAAGCCGCGAGCGCCGGCTGTGCCGTCATCGCCGCATGATCGTCGAGCGTCGAGCGGGCCGCGGTGAAGGCGTCGACCAGCGCCGGCGGCGCCACGAGATAGCCCAGCCGCAGGGAGGGGAACAGCACCTTGGAGAAGCTGCCGACATAGATGACGCGGCCATCCTCGTCGAGGCCCTGGAGGGCTGCCAGCGGACGGCCCGCATAGCGGAACTCGCTGTCGTAATCGTCCTCGATGACCCAGGCACCCGCTTGGCGCGCCCAGGCCAGCAGCTCGAGCCGGCGGCCCAGCGTCATCACCGTCCCCAGCGGATATTGATGCGACGGCGCCACGCAGACGAGGCGCGCATCGGGCGCCTTGCGCGCGCCGGCCTTGACCGAGAGGCCTTCGCCGTCGACCGGCACGGGCACCAGCCTGGCGCCGGAGGCGCGCAGGACCTCGCGCACGCCGGCATAGCCCGGATCCTCGAGCCAGACGCGGTCGCCCGCATCGAGCAGCAGCCGCACCGCGAGATCGACCGCCTGGCGGATGCCGGAGAGCACGATCACCTGCTCCGGCTCGCAGCGCACCGCCCGCACCCGGCGCAGATAATCGGCGATGGCGGCGCGCAGCGGGAGATAGCCCCCCGCATCGCGGCCCGTCGCCATGGCCAGCGTCGGCCTTCGCCAGCTCCGCGCCAGCAGGCGCGACCAGAGCTCGAAGGGGAAGATGTCGAGATCGGGAATGGCCGGCGCGAAGGCGCCGTCGCCGCGCGTGGCGCGCGCGTCCGACGCCTTGCTCAGCGACAAGCCGCGCGCCGAGAGCCCGACCGCGGGCTTCGCCTGGGCCTCGCTGCGCGACGGCGCGCGGCGGCGGGGCGGCGACAGGTCGGGCAAGGTCGCGGCGACGCGGCTGCCGGAGCCGCGGCGCGCCTCCAGATAACCCTCGCTCGCGAGCTGCTCGAAGGCCGCGAGCACGGTGTTGCGCGAGAGCCCGAGCTCGCTCGCGAGCGCGCGGCTCGAGGGCAGGCGTCCGCGCGGCGCCAGGCGCCCGGCCAGGATCGCCTTGCGCAAGCCCTCGTAGAGCTGGCGATGGAGCGGGGCCGGCGCCGCTTCGTCGATGTCGAGATCGAGCAGGGGCATCCGGTCGGCACGGCGCGGCATGGGGCATCGCCCTTCCGTAAGTGGCTCCATAGAATATCGAAAACCGGACCTTTTGAAGAGACCAGTTACGGGGCATGAATGGTGCCCGGAAAGGCCCCCCGCGGGGGGCCGAAGGGAGAGACCTGACCCATGTCCAGCACGACCGGCTATGGCGCGCCGCCTTCGGCGCCGACCGAGGATTTCGAGCCGAGCCCGCGCTCGCGCGTGAAGCGGCTCTATCAGCGCGGCCATTACGACCGCGAGACCGTCTATGCGGTGCTCGATGCCGGGCTGATCGCCCATATCGGCTATGTGATCGACGGCCAGCCCTATGTCACGCCGACGGCCTATTGGCGCGAGGGCGACATGCTCTATTGGCACGGCTCGGCCGCGAGCCGGATGCTCGAGCATGTGGGCGAGGGCATCCCCTGCACGGTGACGGTGACGCATCTCGACGGGCTGGTGCTGGCGCGCTCGGGCTTCCACCACTCGATCAACTACCGCTCGGTGATGGCCTTCGGCCGCGCCCATTTCGTCGAGGAGCCCGAGGCGAAGATGGCGGCGTTCGAGGCCTTCGTCGACCGCATCTTCCCCGGCCGCTGGGCCGAGCTCCGGCCGGCGACCAAGCAGGAGGTCAAGGCGACCAGCGTGCTCGGCATGAAGCTCGACGAGGCCTCGGCCAAGATCCGCACCGGCGGGCCGGTCGATGACGACGAGGATTACGCGCTGCCGATCTGGGCCGGCGTGCTGCCGATCCGCACCGTCGTCGGCGAGACGATCCCGGACGCGAAGCTCAGGCCCGGCATCGAGCGCCCCGCGCATCTCTCGGTCTTCCGCGCCGACGCCGACCTCGACGCGCTCATGACGCAGGCGGCGAAGCAGCAGGAAGCGGCGGAGTAACCGCCGCTTCACTCGCCCCCAGCGTCATTCGCTCTCACCGCCATTCTCGCGCTTCCCGTCACCCCCGCGAACGCGGGGGTCCAACTCGATCCAGCGTTGCAGGCTAAAGCATGGATCCCCGCATTCGAGCGCGTGAAGAAATCGAGAGCACCACGCAAGGGCGTAGCAAACACTCAAGCCCCCTCCCCTTGCGGGAGGGGGTTGGGGGGGTGCCACGGACGCAGCTGGGGGCATCCCTGCGATCAATCACCGCTCTGGAGGCAGAAGGCCTAGATAGGGTGCCAAGCGAGCGAGCCCGAGCAGATCAGGCTCCGCTTATTTGCCAGGATCTCGCACGGCATCGCCCCTCCCCCTACCCCCTCCCGCAAGGGGAGGGGGCGAGAGAGTTCTTTGGCATCGCCGATTTCTTCACACGCTCGAAAGCGGGGATGACGATTGTGCGTTGGCGCGGGTGGCGTCTGCATCCTCACCGGTACCGGCTATAGCAATCCTGCACCGCGCCGATGGCGGCGCCGGTGCCGTAGAGCGTATACCAGTGATCCCATTCGATCAGGGTCAGCCTCTCGCCCTTGCGCAGCGCGTTGATGCCTTTGGTGTCCTCGGCGAAATCGAGCTCGAGCTCGTCGGCGTCGTAGGAATAGGCCGGCACCTTGCCGCGATAGATCTTGTCGATGCTCACCTCGGTCTCGAAATCGGACCAGGGCTCCATCTTCAGGACGTTCGGATCGATGATCACCAGGTAGAAGCCGTATTTGTCCCAGCCCACATAGAGGCTGACGCCGTTCCCGTAATCGTCGGACAGCTCGCAATAGACGCTGCCGTCCTTGTTGCGATAGGCGCCGCCATCCCAGCCCTGGACCGAGATCGGCTGGAACGGGCCGTTGCTGCCGGAAGATCCGCCGCCTCCCGATCCGCTGCCGGTGCCGCTCCCGCTGGTGCCGCCCGACGAGCTGCCCTGCCCGCCCTTCTGGCTGTCGGCCAGGGCTGCACCCAGGCCACCCACCACCATCAACGCCGCGACGAGAATCGCGGCGATTCGATTTCGCATGACCCACCCCTCCTCAAAGCATTCCCACCATCCCCCGCCTTCATTATGGGGCGGGAGCCGGTTGCTTTGTCTATCCAAGAAAGGAGTTTGGTCCTGAGCGGCAGGCGGGATGACGGTCAGAAGTCGCTGCAGCGCCCGCCCACTTCCCAATCGCCGTAACGGGTCGGCTCGGGCCCCTTCGGGCCGCCGATCTCGCGGACACGAGCCCCCGGGACCGCCGGTGCCTTCGGCGTTTCGGCGCCCGCCGTCCCGGCGGTTTCCGCCTCGCCCGCGCTGCCGGGCTTGGGTGCTGCCGCGGCCGGCGCCGGCCGGGGCTCTTTTTCGGAATGCTGCGTCATGACCCTCTGAAGCTAGGCAGCGGCGGCGCCGGCCGCAAGGCCCGACCGCGGGCGCCAACCGCTTGAATTCACAGGGCAGAATTCATACCTCATCCTGGAGCCCGGCGCGGCTGCCAGCGCCGGCCGTCTTTTCGCCCGAGGTCCGCGCTCCCGATGCCTTATTTCCGCACTGCCGTACTTCTCGCCGTCATGACGGCGCTCTTCATGGGCGTCGGCTGGCTGATCGGCGGCGGCCAGGGCATGGCGGTCGCCTTCTTCCTGGCGCTGGGCATGAACCTGTTCGCGCTCTGGAACAGCGACCGGATGGTCTTGAGCCTTTACCGGGCGCGCGAGGTCGACGAGCAGTCGGCGCCCGAGTTCGTCGGCATCGTGCGCCAGCTGGCGGCGCGCGCGGGCCTGCCGATGCCGCGCACTTATATCGTCGAGAATCCGCAGCCCAACGCCTTCGCCACCGGCCGCAGCCCGAGCAAGGCCGCGGTCTGCGCCACCACCGGCCTGCTGCAGCTGCTCGACCGGCGCGAGATCGCCGGCGTCATGGCGCATGAGCTCTCGCACGTCCAGCATCGCGACACGCTGATCATGACCGTGACGGCGACGCTCGCCGGCGCCATCGGCATGCTCGCCAACTTCGCCTTCTTCTTCGGGCGCAGCCGCGACAATCCCTTGGGCGCGCTCGGCACCATCGTGGTGATGATCGTGGCGCCGCTGGCGGCGACGCTGGTTCAGCTCGGCATCAGCCGCTCGCGCGAATACGAGGCCGACCGCCGGGGTGCCGAGATCTGCGGCCAGCCGCTCTGGCTGGCGAGCGCCTTGGGCAAGCTGGGCATGGCGAGCGGACGCATCCCCAACCCCCAGGCCGAGGCCCACCCGGCCACGGCCCCGCTCTTCATCGTCAATCCGCTGCATATGAAGGCGGTCGACAACCTGTTCGCCACCCATCCGAGCCTGGAGAACCGGATCGCCCGGCTCGAGGCCATGGCCCAGGGCATGGGCGGCGCGCCGGCCGATCTCGACCCCGCCCCCCAGGCAGCGACCGGCCCCTGGAGCCGGCCGGCAACGGCGACCCGGCCCGGCGGGCGTGGCTCCGTCCCCGATTCCGGCCCGGCCCCTTCCGGCCGGCGCGGTCCCTGGGGCTGAGCGCTTCACCTTCCCGGCCCATCACAGCGTCTGATTTGCGGGGCTGACGCATCGGACAGGTTTCGGCATAAGCTTGGTATCCATGCCCCCTCAACAGCCCAAACGCCGGCTTGCGGCCAACGACCCGGTGACCATCCCCCGCAAGGCCACCACCCCGCTTCGCCCGGCCCGGAGCTCCACCCGGCGGATCGCGCTCGAGCTTCTTCATGCCGTGCTGCGCCGCCACCGGCCGCTCGACGAGGCCATGGCCGACCATGCGAACCTGGCCCGGCTGGAGCCGCGCGACCGCGCCTTCACCCGCCTGATGGTCGCGACCTGCTTGCGCCGCCTCGGCCAGATCGATGCCGTGCTGGCCCGATGTCTGGAGCGGCCCCTCACGCCCAAGGCCAGCGCCGCCGAGGGTGCCCTGCGGCTGGGCGCCTGCCAGCTCCTGTTCCTGGAAACCCCGCCGCATGCCGCCGTCACGGAGACCATCGACGCCCTGCCGCGCGCGGCGGCTCCCTATCATGGTCTGGTCAATGCCGTGCTGCGCCGGATCGCCCAGGAAGGGCCGGCCCTGCTGCGCGCCGTGCCCGAGATTCCGACCAACCTGCCCGACTGGCTCTGGCAAGGCTGGAAGGCGAGCTATGGCGAGGTCACGGCTGCAGCCATCGCCGCGCAGCATCTGCGCGAGGCGCCGCTCGACCTGACGGTGAAGGACCCGGCCGAGGCGGCGCTCTGGGCGGAAAGGCTCGGCGCCGCGATCCTGCCGAACGGCAGCCTGCGGCTGAAGGATGCCGGCGCCGTCGAGACGCTGCCCGGCTTCGCCGAGGGCGCCTGGTGGGTGCAGGACGCCGCGGCCTCGCTGCCCGCACGCCTGCTGCGCGGCATCGACGGCAAGCGCGTGATCGATCTCTGCGCCGCGCCCGGCGGCAAGACCCTGCAGCTCGCGGCGGCCGGTGCCCGCGTCACCGCGATCGATCGTTCTGCTGATCGCATGGCGCGGGTTTCTCAGAACCTGGCCCGCACCGGCCTCGCCGCGACCTGCATCGCCGCCGATGCGTTCAATTGGCGCCCGCCGGAGCTCGTCGACGCCGTGCTCTTGGACGCGCCCTGCTCCGCGACCGGCACGATCCGCCGTCATCCCGACCTGCCCTGGATCAAGAAGCCCGCGGAGATGGCGGAGCTGCCGGCGCTGCAGCGCAAGCTCCTCAATGCGGCGATCGCCATGACCCATCCGGGCGGCGTGATCGTCTATTCGGTCTGCTCGCTCGAACCGGCGGAGGGCGAGGACCTGATCGCCCGGGCGATCGACGAAGGGGCGCCGATCGAACGCATCCGCATCGGCGAGACCCCCGAGGAAGAGGCCTCGCTCGGCGCGCCGGCGGACGCCCTCACGCGGGCCGGCGCGCTGCGCACGCTCCCTTGTCACTGGGCCGAGCAGGGCGGCATGGACGGATTCTACGCGGTCCGTCTGCGGCGGCGCTGAGCGCGGACCGACGCTCGTTTCCGCAGGCTACCTCCTGTATGCGCCCGAGTCGCGGCGCCCGCGATGCGCGGACCAGATCGCCCCTGCCGCCTTCCGAGATCGCGCCGACGCGCACCGGATTCGCGGCCTTCCCAAGCGCGGCCGCGCCTGCTAGTGAGGGCGGTCTTCGAGGATTCCATGCGCCAGGCCACACGCATCGCCCCGTCCATTCTGTCCGCCGACTTCGCCCGCCTCGGCGAAGAAGTGCGCGCGATCGACGCGGCCGGCGCGGATTATATTCATGTCGATGTGATGGACGGGCATTTCGTGCCCAACCTCACCATCGGGCCGGCCGTGGTGAAGGCGTTGCGTCCGCACAGCAAGCGGCCCTTCGACGTGCATCTGATGATCGCGCCGGTGGATCCCTATATCCCCGAATTCGCGGCCGCGGGCGCCGACATCCTGACCGTGCATCCGGAATCGGGCCCGCATCTCCACCGCACCATCCAGCTCATAAAGTCGCTCGGCAAGAAGGCCGGCGTCGCGCTCAACCCCGCCACCTCGGTCGCCGCGGTGGAGCCGGTGCTGGCCGAGCTCGATCTGGTGCTGGTGATGTCGGTCAATCCGGGCTTCGGCGGCCAGCAATTCATCCGCAGCCAGCTCGAGAAGATCGCCACGCTGCGCCACATGATCGACGCGATCGTGGCCTCAACGCCCGGCCGCCGGATCGATCTCGAGGTCGATGGCGGCATCAACGACATCACCGCCGCCGATGCGGTGCGCGCAGGCGCCGATGTGCTGGTGGCGGGAACCGCGACCTTCACTGGCGGCGCCGGCGCCTACGCCGAGAACATCCGCCGGCTGCGGCAAGCCGCCTGAGCGGTCAGGGGACCCGCGATGGCCCCTGGCATCGATCCCTTCCGGCGGGCGCTCCGCTCCCCTCCTGCCGCCGCGGCGCCCCGCAACCTCGCCTCGGCCCTGCATCGCGCCTTGCGTCTCTGCGCGATGCCCGAGGGCTGGCTCGCGGGACAGTTGCGCTATGCGATCCTGAGCCGGCTGCCGATCCCGGGCCCGCGCGGCAGCGACGGCGCGGGCGCCGAGCGCCTCGCCGCGGCGGGGCCCGGTCTCTGGCCTGGCATGCCGGAGCGCGGCGCGGCGCTGCTCGCCGGCGAGATCGAGCTGCTCGGCCGCAAGCTGCCGCTGCCGGAGCCTTTCTGGAGCTTCCGGCCCGAAGGCGATCGGCTGATGGCCGAGCTTCACGGCTTCGCCTGGCTCGCCGATCTCGTGGCCGCCGGCAATGCCGGGATCGTCCGGGCGCGCGAGCTGATCGACCAATGGCTGACGCTGCCGGAAAGCCGGAGCCGGGATTTGCGCCATCCCGCGATCGCGGGACGGCGGCTGGCGGCCTGGCTGCAATCGGCGAACCGGTTGCTGGTCGGCGGCGATGCCGGCTTCGACGAGCGTCTGCACCGGGCCGTCGCCGAGGACGCGACCCGTCTGGCGCGGCTCCTGCCCGGCGGGCTGTGCGGCGGCGCGCTCATCGAGGCGACCAAAGGGTTGCTGCTGGCCTCTCTGGTGCTGCCTCAAGGCCGACGTTGGGAGGGTCCGGCGATGGCGAGGCTCGCCGCCGAGCTCGACCGCCAGATCCTGCCCGATGGCGGTCAGGTGGAGCGCAATCCCTCGCGCCAGCTTCGCGTGATCCGCGACCTGGCCGAGATCGAGATCGCCTTCGCCCGCGCAGGAAGGCCGACCACGCCGGCACTGGGCGCGGCCCTGCGCAGCCTGGCGCCGTTGATCCGTCTCCTGCAGCATGGCGATAGCGGGCTGGCGCTTTTCAACGGCGCTAATGAGGAGACGGCGGGGCTGATCGAGACGGTGCTGACCGCCGCGGGCGAGACGCCCCAGGCGATGACCAAGGCACCGCATGCCGGTTTCCAGCGCCTCGCCGCCGGCCGGATGGTGGCCCTGGTCGAGGCCGGACGGCCGGCACCGCCCGGCTTCGATGGCGGTGCACATGCCGGCACGTTCGCCATCGAGGTCAGCATCGGGACCGAACGGCTGATCACGGGCTGCGGCGCGCATGCGGCCGACGCCGATTGGGCGGAGGCGCTGAGAGCCACGGCCGCCCATTCGACGCTCTCTATCGCTCACAGCGATTCGAGCCCGCTCCTGCCGGGCGACGGGCTGGCGAGCCGGCCCGGCTTCGTCAGCTGCAAGCGCGAGGAGGAGGCCGGCACCCTCTGGCTCGAGCTGTCGCATGACGGCTATGGCCCGCGCTTCGGCCTGCGCCATCGCCGGCGCCTCTACATGACCGCCGGCGGCGAGGAGCTGCGCGGCGAGGACCGCGTCGAACCGCTGAACGATTCCCGGGAAGAGAGGACCGAAGCGCTTCCCGTCACGATCCGCTTCCATCTCCATCCCGACGTCCAGGCCTCGCTCGCGCAGAACGGCCACACCGTGCTGCTGCGATTGGCATCGGGCGCCGGCTGGCGTCTTCGCATCGACGGCGAGGGCGCTGCCGTCGCCCTGGCCGAGAGCGTCTATGCGGGGCGGCGCGGGCGGCTGCGCCGCAGCCAGCAGGTCGTGGTCGAGACCGGGTATCGGGGGCCGGAAAGCTGGGTGCGCTGGGCCCTGACGCGCGAGCTGCGCAAGGCCGAGCCGCTGGGCCGCCCCGATGAGGATCCGCCGGCCGATCTGGGCTGATCCGCGGCGTTTGCCGCGCGCATCATCCGAACGGCTTATGCCCTTCGGTGAAGACGCCGGTGGATTCTCGTCTTTGGGTGGTGGCCCGAATTTGCCGCGACGAGGCCGGGGCCCGCATTACGAACTTTTCATATTACAAATATTGACCGAGTAATTCCTCGTTCAGCACCCCGCTCTTTTCATCTGGGGCAGTTCCTTTCATCGCGAAAGGTTCGTTCATTTATCGGCGGGGGCCGTTATGTCTCAATCACTGCGTTTCTCGAATCTCAAGATCGGCACCAGGCTGGCGCTCGGCATCAGCGTCATCCTCGTGCTCCTTTCCGCCGTCGGCGCCATCAGCTTCGTGTCGCTCGGCAGCGCCAACGGCAAGTTCCAGGAATACCAGTCCGCGGCCCATCAGACGGTCGCGGCCTGCGCCATCGAGACCGATCTGCTGCGCACCAACATCGCCGTCACGAACTTCATCGGCGACGACAACGACGCCGACCTGACGGCGGCGCGCGAGGCCAGCGACGAGACCTTGAAGGCGATCGAGGGCTCGATCGCGCTCTTCAACGACACGGACGCCGAGCGGCAGAACATCGGCTCGATCGAATCCGCGATGAAGGACTATATGCAGGGCTTCGAGCAGATCGTGACGCTGAGCAAGCAGTCCGACGGGCTCCTGGACCGGCTGAACGACGCGGAGGCCAAGGTCGATTCCGACCTGACCGCCATCATGAACGCGGCCGCCAGCAGCGGCGAGGCGGATGCGACCGACAAGGCCGGCGAGGCGATCAATCATCTGCTGGTGGCCCGCCTCGACGTCGCCAAGTATCTCGGCAGCAACGATCCCGCCCTTGCGAAATCGGCCAAGGCCGAGCTGCAGGCGGTGGTCGGCCAGGCGCAGGAGCTGCGCGCCCTGATCCATGACGTCAAGCTGCAGAGCGACGCCGACGAGGTCGCGGGCGGCATCAAGGCCTTCGCCGACGCGTTCGACGCCGAGCAGGCCGATATCGAGGCGCGCAACGAGATCGTCTCGGACAAGCTTCAGAAGATCGCGCCGGACATGCGCAAGAAGCTGGACGAGACCATCACCGAGAACCAGACGGTCGAGGAGGAGCTGGGGCCGCAGACCACCGAGGAGATGAAGGACACGCGCTGGACGGCCGTGACGCTTTCGATCGTCGCCGTGGTGGCGGGCCTGCTGATCGCCTTCTTCACCGCCCGCAGCATCACCAGGCCCGTGGTCGGCATGACCAAGGCGATGGAATCGCTCGCCGGCGGCAACAAGACGATCGAGATACCGGGCCGGGAGCGCGCCGACGAGGTCGGGCAGATGGCCAAGACCGTGCAGGTCTTCAAGGAGAGCATGATCCGCGCCGATCAGCTCGCCGCCGAGCAGGAGGAGCTGAAGCGCAAGGCCGAAGCCGACAAGAAGGCCATGCTCAACCAGATGGCGGATTCCTTCGAAGCCTCGGTCAAGGGCGTGGTGGAGGCGGTCTCGTCCGCGGCCACCGAGCTGCAGTCCTCGGCCCAGAGCATGAGCGCCACGGCCGAGCAGACCAACCGGCAGTCGACCGCGGTCGCGGCCGCCTCCGAGGAGGCCTCGACCAACGTGCAGACGGTGGCGTCGGCATCGGAAGAGCTCACGGCCTCGATCCGCGAGATCAGCCAGCAGATGACGAACTCCTCGCAGATCGCGCGCGAGGCCGTCGACAATGTCGAGCGCACCAACCAGACCGTGAAGGGCCTGGCCGAGGCGGCCGAGCGGATCGGCCAGGTGGTGGGTCTCATCAATGAGATCGCCAGCCAGACCAATCTCCTGGCGCTCAACGCCACGATCGAGGCGGCGCGCGCGGGCGAGGCCGGCAAGGGCTTCGCCGTGGTCGCCTCCGAGGTCAAGTCGCTGGCGACCCAGACGGCGAAGGCCACCGAGGAGATCGGCGGCCAGATCGCCGCCATCCAGACCGCGACCGGCCAGTCGGTCGCGGCCATGAACAGCATCGCCGAGGTGATGCAGCGCATCAACGCCGTCACGGCCACCGTCGCCTCCGCGGTCGAGGAGCAGGGTGCGGCGACCCAGGAGATCTCGCGCAATGTGCAGCAGGCCTCGGTCGGCACGACCGAGGTCTCGAGCAACATCGCCGGGGTCACGCTCGCGGCCGGCGAGACCGGCAAGGCGGCGGGCCAGGTCCTGACCGCCGCGGCGGAGCTGGGCAAGCAGTCGGTGCGGCTGCAGCGCGAGGTCGACGAGTTCATCGGCACCATCCGCGCCGCCTGATCTTAGGGGGTCGGCGGCAGGAGGCTGGGGCGCCCTTCGTCCCCGCGGGGGGCGCCCCTTCTTTTTTAGGGATTCCGTAACGGACGGCGCTTGCCCGCGCGACGGCGATCGCGAACCCGCAACCTTCGCGAGCGACCCGGCAAGCCTACATCTTCCGATAGCGGCGCTGGCCGTTTTTCCGGGTTGTCAAATCAGGGTTTTGTTCAGGACTTGTCATTACAGCTTGTCCATGTTCGCGCGGGGGATCGGGCGAACGTCACTCGTTCCGAAGGACAAGCATCATGTTTCGCTTTGCACACATATCGAATCTCAAGATCGGCACAAGACTGGCAATCGGCGTCGGTATCATTCTCGTATTGCTGATGGTCGTCGGCACCGTCAGCTTCATCGGCTTCGGCAGCGCCAGCTCGGACTTCGCGGAGTACCGCGCCCGCGCGCGGATCACGGTTTCCGCCAGCGTCATCGAATCGGACCTCCTGGTCGCGCGCCTCAACGTCAAGGACTTCATCCTCTCCAGCAGCCAGGATTCGGCCAAGGCGGTGATCGACACCGTCGACGGCATCCCGGCCAAGCTCGAGGACATCCGGAATCTCTTCGGCGCCCATGACGAGAACCTGGGGGCGCTGGACAGCATCCAGACCGAGCTCAAGGACTATCGCGGCGCTTTCGAGAAGGTGGTCACGCTCCAGACCGAGGCAAACGAGTCGTTCCAGGTCATGAACGAGATCGGGCCCGATCTCGAGGAGAAGCTCACCAAGATCGCGGACGGAGCCGAAGCGGACGGAAGCTCGGCGGAGGCTGCGGACGCCGCTTCGGCGCGTCGCTGGCTGCTGCAGGCGCGGTTGAATGCGGTCAAGTTCCTCCGGGAGAACCTGGAGACGCAGGCCGACGATACCACCAAGCAGATCGCGAACATGAAGGGGAAGCTCGAGGAGACTATGCGCGCATCGAGCGACGCCTCGCGCCGTTCGCTCGGCGAGGAGGTCGCCAAGAGCGCCGATGAGTATCTGGCCGCCTTCACCAAGCTGCATGACCGGATCGTGACGCGCAATGGCGTCATCGATTCGCTCAACAAGCTCGGGCCCAGCATGTTCGACAATCTCGACGGCATCGTCGCGGCGAGCAAGAAGGTGCAGGACGAAATCGGCCCGCGCGCCACGGCCTCGATGAAGCAGGTGCGCTGGACGGCGGCGATCGTCTCCGGCATCGCCGTGCTGTTCGGCCTCTTCATCGCCTTCTTCACCGCCCGCAGCATCTCCAAGCCCGTGGTCGCCATGACCAAGGCGATGGAATCGCTCGCCGGCGGCGACAAGACGATCGAGATCCCGGCCAAGGATCGCGGCGACGAGGTCGGCCAGATGGCGAAGACCGTGCAGGTCTTCAAGGAGAACATGATCCGTGCCGATCAGCTCGCCGCCGAGCAGGAGGAGCTGAAGCGCAAGGCCGAAGCGGACAAGAAGGTCATGCTGAACAAGATGGCCGACGAGTTCGAGGCTTCGGTCAAGGGCGTGGTGAATTCGGTGTCGTCGGCTGCGACCGAGCTGCAGTCCTCGGCCCAGACCATGACCGCGACCGCCGAGGAGACCAGCCGCCAGTCGACCGCGGTGGCCGCGGCCTCCGAGCAGGCCTCGACCAACGTGCAGACGGTGGCGTCGGCCTCCGAGGAGCTGTCGGCCTCGATCCGCGAGATCAGCCAGCAGATGACGACCTCCTCGCAGATCGCGCAGAACGCGGTCGAGCATGTGGAGAAGACCAACACGACGGTGAAGGGCCTGGCGGACGCGGCCGAGAAGATCGGCCAGGTCGTCAGCCTCATCAGCGACATCGCCGGCCAGACCAACCTTCTCGCTCTCAACGCCACCATCGAGGCGGCGCGCGCGGGCGAGGCGGGTAAGGGCTTCGCGGTGGTGGCGTCGGAGGTGAAGAGCCTGGCGACGCAGACGGCGAAAGCGACCGAGGAAATCTCGGCGCAGATCTCCGCGATCCAGAACGCCACCAGCGAGTCGGTGTCGGCCATGGGCAGCATCGCCGAGATCATCCAGCGCATCAACTCCGTCACCACGACCGTCGCCTCGGCGGTCGAGGAGCAGGGTGCGGCGACCCAGGAGATCTCGCGCAACGTCCAGCAGGCTTCGCAGGGCACGGCCGAGGTCTCGAGCAATATCGGCGGCGTCACCCGCGCCGCCGGCGAGACCGGCAGTGCCGCCACCCAGGTCCTGGGTGCGGCCGAGGAGCTGGGCAAGCAGTCGGTCGAGCTGCAGAGCCAGGTCGACAAGTTCATCGCGACCATCCGCGCCGCCTGATCCGTTCCGGATCGGACCGCGCGAGACCGGGGCGCCCTCTCGGCCCAGAGGGGGCGCCCCTTCTTCTCTTCATCCTCCCCCTCACGCATGAGGGGGAGGGTTGCGCAGGCTTAGGCGAGGCGAAGTCGAGCCTTAGCCGGAGCTGGGTGAGGGTGCTGTCGCAGAAAGAGGCCCACCTCTTCCTCCTTCGCCCTCTGGGCTTCGGAGGACAGGCCCAGCTCGCTTCCCGCCTTGCCCTCCGTAGCGCAAGGCGCGTAGGAGGGTCGCGGGCGGAGAGGAAAGAGTCTCAGAGTTCCCACCGCCGCAATCCCTCGGGCAGCGGGCGGCCGCGCCACATGGCTTTGACATCGCCGACGAGGCCGCCGGGACGCACCAGCCGCGCGAAATCGGCGGGCCCGAGCGCCTTGTAGGCGTCGTGCGCGACCGCGCCGACGATGCAGTCGAACGGCGCTTCGCCGGGCCCGAGCGCCAGACCGGGCCGCAGGGTCTCGCCATAGAGCGCCTTCGCCTCGGCCGGATCGGCGCGCGCGTCATGGACCTCGACCCGATGGCCGCGCGCGCGCAGGCCCTGGATCAGGTCCACCACCTTCGAGTTGCGCAGGTCGGGCAGGTTCTCCTTGAAGGTGAGGCCCAGCACCAGCGTGCGCGGGCGGCCGTCGCGCGGCTCGCCTTGCGCGTGGAAGTCGACGATCCGCCCGGCGATGTGATCGCCCATGCCGTCATTGATGCGCCGGCCGGCGAGGATCACCTCGGCATGATGGCCCAGCGCCTCGGCGCAATGGGCGAGATAGAAGGGATCGACGCCGATGCAGTGCCCGCCCACCAGACCCGGGCGGAAATCGAGGAAGTTCCATTTCGTGCGCGCGGCCTCGAGCACGTCATAGACCGAGAGGCCGAGCCGGCCGAAGATCATCGTCACTTCGTTGATGAAGGCGATGTTGATGTCGCGCTGCGCGTTCTCGATCACCTTCGCGGCCTCGGCGGTGCGGATGTCGCGCGCCACGAAGATGCCGCCCGAGGTGACCTGGCCATAGAGCCGCTCGAGGCGCTTCGCCACGGCCGGCGTCTGGCCCGACACGATCTTCATGATGCGGTCGACCGTGCGGGTGCGGTCGCCGGGATTGATGCGCTCGGGCGAGTAGCCCATCAGGAAGCCGCCGCCCGCCTCGCGCCCCGACACCCGAGCGATGATGGGCGCGCAGAAATCTTCCGTGACGCCGGGATAGACGGTGCTCTCGAACACCACCACCGGCAGGCCCTGCTTCAGGGGATTCGAGGCCTTGAGCGCGGCGCCCACGATCTCGCAAGCCTTCTCGACCGCGCCCAGATCGGGCTTGTTGCTGGCATCGACCGGCGTCGGCACGGTGACGATATAGACGTCCTTGTCGCGAAGATCGGCCGGGTCGGCGCTGTAATGGATCCGGGCCGCGTGCAGCGCCGCGGTCTCGACCTCGCCGGTATGGTCCAGGCCCCGGCGCAGCCGCTCGATGCGCTGGGGGTTGATGTCGAAGCCGACGATCGAGCCCCCCTCGCCCGCCTTCTCCTGGCCGCGCGCGAGCGCCACCGCCAGCGGCAGGCCGACATAGCCCAGGCCGATGATGGCGATCGCCTCGCCGGGCGAAGGCGCGCCGGCCGCGGCGGCAGGGCCGGGCTGCGGACGCGCGCCGTTCGGCAGCGAGGGATCGAGGTTCATGCGGGGAAGGCTCCCGGTGGCAAAGGGACCCCTCTTTCCCCTAGGGGGCCGGGAAAGTCAATCGAGCGGCCGACGGCCTGCTCCGGCCCGCAAAATGCTCTATAAGGCGCGGCAGCATGACCGTCACCGCCATGGCTCTGCTCTTCGCCGGGAGTTTCCTCGCCAGCCTGCTGCTTTGCGGCCTGGCGCGGCGGCTGTTGCTGCGCTTCCAGGTCATGGACCGTCCGGTCGAGCGCAGCGTCCATGCCGTGCCGATCCCCCGCGGCGCCGGCCTCGCGGTGGTGCCGATCCTCACCCTCCTCTGGCTCTTCCTGCCGGCGATCGATCCCGCGGCGAAGCCCCTGCCATGGCCGCTCCTTATCGGCACCCTTCTGGTCGGGATCACCTCCTGGATCGACGATCTGCGCGGCTTGCCGCCGCTGCCGCGCCTGGGCGTGCAGGCCGTGGCGGTGATTCTGGGCCTGCTGGCGCTGGCCGATCTGCCGCCGCTGTTCCAGGGCTGGCTGCCGCGCCCGCTCGATCTGGCGCTGGGCGGGCTGCTCTGGCTCTGGTTCCTCAACCTGTTCAATTTCATGGATGGCAGCGACGCGGTGGCGGGCGGCCAGGCCCTCACCATCGGTCTCGGGCTGGCCGCCATCGCGATCGATCACGACTGGGTCGGGCTGACGGCCGCGCAAGGGTTGGCGCTCGCGGGCGTGGCGCTGGGCTTCCTCGCCTGGAACAAGCCGCCCGCCAAGATCTTCCTCGGCGATGTCGGCAGCATCCCGCTGGGCTACCTGATCGGCTGGCTGCTGCTCTGGGCGGCGAGCCAGGGCGCCTGGGCCGCGGCGCTGATCCTGCCGGCCTGGTTCCTCGCCGACACCACCTTGACGCTGATCCGGCGGGCCTGGCGCCGCGCGCCCCTGCTCGAGGCCCATGCCGAGCATTCGAACTCGGCCGCGATCCGGCTCGGTCACAGTCATGCCCGCGTGGCGGGGCTGGCGCTCATTGCCAATATCGCCCTGGCGCTGCTGGCGCTGGGGGCCGAACGCGACCAGCAGGAGCTGATCGGGCTGGTGGGAGCCGCGGCGACAGTCTGGCTCTTGCTGCGCAAGCTGAAATACCCGCCCAAACCACAAGCGCCCGAAACCGAAGGAGCCGGGCCCGAAGATTGAGCGGGGCTTGCTCGCCCGAGCTCTGCCCCCGGTCCCCGGCTGCCGGATTGTGCTAAGAGTGCGTGACGGGACCCCGAATCCCGGGGGAAGCAAGTCGGACCTTTCATGGCGCTGAGACTGCATCTGGGCGGGCGGGCCGGGATCGCGCTGCTGCATGACACGATCATGGCGGCGGTCTCCTTCCCGCTGGCGCTTTACCTGCGCCTCGGCGCGCTCGCCTTCCCCTGGCAGACCGCCCCCTATCTCTGGCAGGGCACGGCGATCTTCACCGCGACCGCCGTCGCCGTCTTCGTCGCCAGCGGATTCTATCGCGGCGTCTGGCGCTATGCCTCGCTGCGCGACATGCTCGAGATCGGCCGCGCGGTGCTGATCACGCTGCTGCTGTTCATCCCCGTCCTGTTCCTGTTCAACCGGCTCGAGGGCCTGCCGCGCTCGACGCTGGTCATCAACGGCTTCCTGCTGCTGTTCCTGCTGGGCACCCCGCGCTTCGCCTATCGCATCTGGAAGGATGGCGGCCTCGATCACCTGCTCGAGCGCAACCATGGCGGACGCGCCAGCGTGCTGCTGATCGGCGCCGGCGACGCGGCCGAGCTCTTCCTGCGCGACATGGCGCGCGGCACGACGGCCCCCTATCGCGTGGTGGGGCTGCTCGATCCCTCGGGCCGGCGTGCCGGCCGGCGCATCCAGGGCATTCCGGTCTGGGGCGGTCTCGCCGAGGCCGGCCCGGTGATCGACCGCCTGATCGCCCGGGGCGAGCCGCTGCAGCGGCTGATCCTGACGGACGAGAGCCTCGACGGCGCCGCCATCGCCCAGCTGCTCGATCTGGCCCAGGGCAAGGGCCTCACCCTCGCCCGCCTGCCGCGCCTGACCGAGCTCAAGCCCGGCATGGAGGCGGAACGCTATGCGGTCCGGGCGATCGCGCTCGAGGATCTGCTGGGGCGCCCGCGCCGCGTGCTGGACCGGACCCCGGTCGAGCGCCTCGTCGCCGGCCGGCGGCTGCTCGTCACCGGCGCCGGCGGCTCGATCGGCGCCGAGCTCTGCCGCCAGATCGCGGCCCTGGCGCCCGCGCGCCTGACGCTGCTCGATCATTCCGAGGCCCTGCTGCATGCGATCGCGACCGAGCTCGCGGCGCATCATCCGGGACTGCCGATCGAGACCCAGCTCTGCGACCTGCGCGAGCGCGGAAGGCTCGAGCGCGCGGTGGGGTCGGCGGCGCCCGAGATCGTGTTCCATGCCGCGGCCTTGAAGCATGTGCCGGTCTGCGAGCGCCATCCCGACGAGGCGGTGCTGACCAACGTCCTCGGCACGCGCCATCTCGCGGCCGCCGCGACCAAGGCCGGGGCCGCGGCGATGGTGGTGATCTCGACCGACAAGGCGGTCGAGCCCGAGAGCATCCTCGGCGCCACCAAGAAGCTCGCGGAAAGCTATTGCCAGGCGCTCGACCGCAGCGCCGGCCCCGGCGCCACGCGCTTCGTCGCGGTGCGCTTCGGCAATGTGCTGGGCTCCTCGGGCTCGGTGGTGCCGCTGTTCCAGAAGCAGATCGCCGAGGGCGGCCCGGTCACGGTGACCGACCCCGCCATGACGCGCTTCTTCATGACGACGGAGGAGGCGGTCGAGCTGGTGCTCCAGGCCTCCGCCCCGGCGCTCGCCGGCCCCGCCCGCGGCAAGGTACTGGTGCTGGAGATGGGCCGGCCGGTGCGGATCCTCGATCTGGCGCGCCAGATGATCCGCCTCTCGGGCCGGCGGCCGGATCACGACATCGCCATCGCCATCACCGGGCTTCGGCCCGGCGAGAAGCTGGCCGAGGCGCTGTTCGCGCCGGGCGAGAACCCGGCCCCGACGGCGGTCGCGGGCGTGCTGCAGGCCGAGCCCCGCGCCGCCTCGCTGCCCGAGCTCGAGGCCGGCATCGAGCGGCTGGCCGCCGCCGCCCGCGACGGCCGGATCGGGCTCCTGATCGAGACCCTGACGGCGTTGGTGCCCGAATACCGGCCGCAGGGCGCCTATGCGAGCCACAAGCTTCCGGGCCAGGCGGCATCGTGATATGGCGAGGCCCTGAAGCCGCCCCGCCCTGAATCATCCGGAGCCTCCCCGCATCATGACTGCGCCCACCGCCCGCCGCGGCACCGCCGCCATCGACGAGATCAGGATCACCCGCGCGCTCCTCTCCGTCTCGGACAAGGCGGGCCTGGTGGAACTCGGGCGCTTCCTCGCGGGCCATGGCGTCGCCCTGCTCTCGACCGGCGGCTCGGCCAAGGCGCTGGCCGAAGCGGGGCTCACGGTCACCGAGGTCGCGGCCCATACCGGCTTCCCCGAGATCATGGACGGGCGCGTCAAGACGCTCCATCCCAAGATCCATGGCGGCATCCTGGCGCGCCGCGATCTGGCCGAGCACCGGGACGCGATGGCGGCGCACGACATCGCGCCGATCGATCTCGTGGTGATCAATCTCTATCCCTTCGAGGCGACGGTGGCGAAGGGCGCGGGATACGAGGACTGTGTCGAGAACATCGATATCGGCGGGCCGGCGATGATCCGCGCCGCCGCGAAGAACCATGATTTCGTCGCGGTGGTGACCGACCCCGCCGATTACGAGGCGCTGATGGCGGAGATGAAGGCCAAGGGCGGCGCCACCTCGCTCGGCTTGCGCCGTCGCCTCGCCGCCCTCGCCTATGCGCGCACCGCTTCCTACGACGCCGCGATCGCGCGCTGGATGCAGGGCGAGCAGCAGGACCGCTTCCCGCGCCGGTTCGTGCTGGCGGGCGAGCGCCAACAGATGCTGCGCTATGGCGAGAATCCGCACCAGGAGGCGGCCTTCTATGCGACCGCGGAGAAGCGGCCCGGCGTCGCCACCGCGCGCCAGCTCCAGGGCAAGGAGCTCAGCTACAACAACCTCAACGACACCGACGCGGCCTTCGAGCTGGTGGCCGAGTTCGATCAGCCCGCGATCGCCATCATCAAGCATGCGAACCCTTGCGGCGTCGCGGTCGGCAAAGACCTCGCCGAGATCTGGGAGCGCGCGCTCGCCTGCGATCCCGTCTCGGCCTTCGGCGGCATCGTCGCCGTCAACCGCAAGCTCGACGCGGCCCTGGCGGAGAAGCTGACCAAGCTCTTCCTCGAGGTGGTGATCGCGCCCGAGATCGACGAGAAGGCGGCGGCGCTGCTGGGGGCCAAGGGCAATCTGCGGCTGCTCGAGACCGGCGCGATGCCCGATGCCGCCGCGGCCGGCCTGACCCTGAAGCTGCTCTCGGGCGGCTTCCTGCTGCAGGACCGCGACAATGGCCGGGTGACGGCCGGCGATCTCAGGACGGTGACGAAGCGCAAGCCCACGGCGCGCGAGCTCGAGGATCTCCTCTTCGCCTTCCGCGTCGCCAAGCATGTGAAGTCGAACGCGATCGTCTATGCCCGGAACGGCGCCACGGTCGGCATCGGCGCGGGCCAGATGTCCCGCGTCGATTCTAGCCGCATCGCCGCCTGGAAGGCGCGCGAGATGGCCGAAGCCGCCGGCGAGAAGGAGAGCCGCGCCAAGGGTTCCGTCGTCGCGTCGGACGCCTTCTTCCCCTTCGCCGACGGCCTCCTGGCCGCCGCCGAGGCCGGCGCCACCGCCGTGATCCAGCCCGGCGGCTCGATGCGCGACGAGGACGTGATCAAGGCCGCCGACGAGGCCGGCCTCGCCATGGTGTTCACGGGGATGCGGCACTTCCGGCATTGATATCCGATCTATCCCCTCCCCCGCTCAGGGGGAGGGCGAGGGAGGGGGATGACTCGGTCGGTGACGCCGGAATGATCTGCTCTCGATCTGTGTCTTCTATCGAGACTTCCCCCTCCCTGACCCTCCCCCTCGAGGGGGGAGGGGATCAAAAAGGCGCTATCGCCTCAGCAGCCTCCGCCCCTCGCCCGTGCGCGCCTGCCAGCCATGGCGCTCGAGCTCGGGGTCGAGATGCTCCTCCTCCGGATAGCCGAGGCAGAGATAGGCGACGAGCACCCAATGGGCGGGGAGATCGAGCGTCGCGTTGATCGTCTCGGGATGGAGGATCGAGACCCAGCCCATGCCGACACCGTGCGCGCGGGCGGCGAGCCACAGGGTCTGGATCGCGCCCACCACGGAATAGCGCAGCGTCTCGGGCATGGTCTGGCGGCCGAGGCCGGCGCCCTGCGACACCGTCTCGTCGCAGAAGACGGCGAGATGGGTGGGCGCCGTCTTCAGCCCCTCGAGCTTGAGCCTGGCATAGAGCGCCGCCTGCTCGTCGCGATAGAGCCGCGCCGCCGCCGCATTGGCCTGCTCGAAATCCCGGATGATGGCGGCGCGGCGCTCGGGCGTCTCGACCGAGACGAAGCGCCAGGGCTGCGCGTTGCCGACCGAGGGGGCGAGCACCGCGAGATCCAGCAGCCGCTCGATCAGGGCCGGCGGCAGCGGGTCGCGGCGGAAGCGCCGCACATCGCGCCGCCAGGCGAAGAGCGCGGCGAGTTGCGCCCGGAACGTCTCGTCGAACGCCGGAGGGGAAGGCTCGGGGCTGTCGTTCGGGGCCGTCATGCCTGATCTCTTGCCGATCCCGGCCTCCGGGTCTTTGGCGCCCGCGACATCAAAGCGTCAGGCGGCCCGCTTCGGTTCCCGGACCCACAGCAGCAGCAGGAATCCGAGCACCAGGAAGGGCGGGATGGTGGCCATGCCGGCGCGCTGGCTGTCGAAGGCCGCGGTGGCGGCGGCCAGCGCCCAGGGGCCGAAGAAGGCCGTGGCCTTGCCGGCCAGCGCATAGAGGCCGAAGAACTCGGTCGCGAGCGCCGGTGGCGCCAGGCGCGCCATCATCGAGCGGCTGGCGGCCTGGGTGGGGCCCAGGAAGATGCCGATCCCGAGCGCCAGCCCCCAGAACCAGGCCACATCGTCGGTCAGCAAGATCGCCACCCCCAGAAGCGTCGTGGCGACGAGCGAGATCAGGATCGTGGGCTTGGCGCCGACCCAGTCGTCGACCCAGGCGAAGCCGGCCGCCCCCAGCCCCGCCGTGACATTGAGCGCGATGCCGAAGATCAGCACCTGCTCCAGGCTCATGCCGAACTGGCCCGCCGCATAGATGCCGCCGAAGGCGAAGAGCGTGTTGAGCCCGTCGATATAGATCATCTTGGCCAGGAGGAAGCGCGCGATGTTGGCGTGGCGGCGCAGATCGCGGAAGGTGCGCAGGAGCTGCGCCAGCCCGTCGCCGACCGCACCGGCAAGGCCGCGCCCTGTGGCCGCGCGGTCCGGCACCAGCAGGAACAGCGGCAGCGAGAAGAGCGCGAACCAGAGCGCCGTCAGCAGCATGGCGGCGCGCACATGCTCGGCGCTGGCCTTGTCGAGCCCGAAGAGCGGCTGGGCCGGCAGCACGAAACCCAGCAGCGCCACGGCGAGGCAGACCAGCCCGCCGGCATAGCCCAGCCCCCAGGCCCAGCCGGAAATGCGCCCGATGCGCGCCGGCGCCACCAGGCCCGGCAGCATGGCGTTGTAGAAGACGGTGCCGAGCTCGAAACCCACCGTGCCCAACGCCATCGCCACCAGCCCCAGCAGCGCGAAGGCGGGATCGGGGCGGACGAACCAGAGCGCCGCCGTCGCCAGCACGGTCAGGAGCGTGAGCGCCGCCAGCCAGGGCTTGCGCCGGCCGCCGACATCGGCGACGGCGCCCAAGGGCGGGCTGAGCAGCGCGATGGCCAGCGCCGCGATCCCCGTGGCCTGTCCCCAGGCCGCCGTGCCGGAGGCCGGATCGGCCGCGACATGACTGGTGAAATAGGCGCTGAAGAGGAAGGTCTGCACCACCGTCGGGAAGGCGGAATTGGCCCAGTCGAAGAAGCACCAGGCCAGGACCGCGCGCTTCGGCATGCGCGCACCGCCGGCACCGGCCTCCGACACTATCGCCTGCGGTCCGGATGCCGCCGCGTCGAGCGGAGATGCGGCCAACTCAGCCGCCGAGCAGCGAGCGCAGCTCGCGGTTGGCGACGGCGAGCTTGGCGAGATCGAGGCCGCCCTGCTGGCGCAGATCCGCGAACAGCATCTCGATGCGATGCACTGCGGGTCCGCGCGCCTGGGCCCATTGCTCGATCGTCTCGGATTCCGCCAGCCCGTCGCCCGCCCCGTTCGCGGCGAGCATCCGCTCGGTCAGGACGCGCTGGTGCGAATAGAGATCGTCGAGCACGGCCGCGACCGCCATGCGATCCCAGTGGGTGTCGAGATTGACGCCGCCCGTGGCGCTGCGCAGCCAGTTCAGGTGGAAGCGCACGCCCACCGCGTAGAAGGTGCGCGCCACGCGCTCGAGCGATTTGCCGCTGCGCTGGGCGATGCGCACGATATCGAGCCCGGGCGCCAGGAGGTCGAGCCGCGCCACCTTGCGGGCGAGCGGCTCGGGCACGGCTTCGGCCGTGAGCGCGCCCACGCGCTTGGCGAAGGCCTCGCGGTCGGTCTCGGTCAGGTAGTCCTCGAGCCTCTCGCCGAGCTTGGCGATGTCGCCACGATGCGCCTCGATATGGGCCGCGATGTCGAGCGGCAGCTTGCCGTTGCGCAGGAACCAGAGCGTGCCCGCCTCGGCGAGCCGCACCGTCGCGTCCGCCATCAGGGCCTGGAGCTTCGCCGGCACCTTGTTGTCGAGCGATTCGATCTCGCTCCAGATCGCGCGCAGATCGAACACCGCCCTGGTGACGGCATAGGCGCGCGCGATGTCGGACGCGGTCTGGCCGGTCTTCTCCTTCATCACATGGATGAAGGTGATGCCCGCCCGGTTGACCAGGCTGTTGGTCACGACCGTGACGATGATCTCGCGGCGCAGCTGATGCTGGGCGATCTGCTCGGCGAAGCGCTCCTGCAGCAGCTTGGGGAAATAGCGCCGGACATCGTCCAGGAGCTGCGGGTCGTCCGGCAGGTCCGACGGCAGGAGCTCGTCATAGAGCGACATCTTGGCATAGGCCATCAGCACGGCGAGCTCCGGCCGGGTCAGGCCGTGACGCTGCGCGAGGCGCGTGGCCAGCGTCTCGTCGTCGGGGAGGAACTCGATCGCCCGGTCGAGCTTGCCCGCGCGCTCCAGCGTCCGCATGAAGCGGCCCTGCTGGTCGAGGCGGAACCAGCCTTGCGTTTCGGCGAGCGTGAGCGCCTGGGTCTGGAGGTAATTGTCGCGCAGCACGAGGGCCGCGACATCGTCGGTCATCTGCGCCAGGAGCTTGTCGCGCTGCTTCAAGGTGAGATCGCCCGCCGCGACCGCGCCGTTGAGCAGGATCTTGATATTGACCTCGTGGTCCGAGCAGTCGACGCCGGCCGAGTTGTCGACCGCGTCGGTATTGATCCGGCCGCCCTTCAAGGCATAGGCGATGCGGCCGCGCTGGGTGAAGCCCAGATTGGCGCCCTCGCCCGCCACCTTGGCGCGCAGCTCCTCGGCATCGACGCGCACCGCGTCGTTGGCGCGGTCGCCGACGTCGACATGGGTCTCGGCGGCCGCCTTCACATAGGTGCCGATGCCGCCCAGCCAGAGCAGGTCGACCGGCGTCTTCAGCATCGCGCGGATGAGGTCGTTGGGCGAGATGCTGTCCGAAGCAAGGCCGAAGACCGCCTTCATCTGCGGCGTGACGGCGATGCGCTTGGCCTTGCGGTCGAAGACGCCGCCGCCTTCGGAGATGAGCTTCGGGTCGTAATCGCTCCAGCTCGAGCGCGGCAGGTCGAACAACCGCTTGCGCTCGGCGAAGCTCCGGCCCGCATCGGGCGAGGGGTCGACGAAGATATGCAGATGGTTGAAGGCACCGACGAGGCGGATATGCGGCGACTGCAGCATGCCGTTGCCGAACACGTCGCCCGACATGTCGCCGACGCCGATCACGCTGAAATCCCTGCTCTGCACGTCCACGCCCAGTTCCCGGAAATGGCGCTTGACCGATTCCCAGGCGCCGCGCGCGGTGATGGCCATCTTCTTGTGGTCGTAGCCGGCCGAGCCGCCCGAGGCGAAGGCGTCGCCGAGCCAGAAGCCGTACTCGAGCGAAACCGAGTTGGCGATGTCGGAGAAGGTCGCCGTGCCCTTGTCGGCCGCGACCACGAGATAGGGATCGTCGCCGTCGCGCCGCACCAGGTTGGGCGGCGGCACCAGCCCGCCGGCGCCCAGATTGTCGGTCAGGTCGAGCAGGCCGCGCATCATGGTCTTGTAGCACTCGATGACCTCGGCCTGGACCTGGTCGCGGGTGGCCCCGGCCGGCACCTTCTTGACCACGAAGCCGCCCTTGGAACCCACCGGCACGATGACCGCGTTCTTGACCATCTGCGCCTTCATCAGGCCCAGCACCTCGGTGCGGAAATCCTCGCGGCGGTCGGACCAGCGGATGCCGCCGCGTGCGACCTTGCCGCCGCGTAAATGCACCGCCTCGACGCGCGGCGCATAGACCCAGATCTCGACCAGCGGGCGCGGCAGCGGCAGTTCCTCGATCTGCCGGCTGTCGAGCTTGAAGGAGAGATAGGTCTTGGTGTCGCCGTCGGACAGCATCTGGAAATAGTTCGTGCGCAGCGTCACCAGCACCAGGTTGAGGAAACGGCGCAGGATCCGGTCCTCGTCGAGATTGGCGACCTGGTCGAGCGCGCGCTCGATCTCGGTCTTGATCGCCTCGGCACGGGCCTCGGCCTCGGCGCGGAGCGCCGGGTCGAACAGCGCCTTGAACAGCTTCACCAGCAGGCCGGCGATGCCGGCATTGCGCGCCAGCGTCTCCTCCATGTAGCTCTGGCTGAAGGCGACCTGGATCTGGCGCAGATATTTGCAGTAGGCGCGCAGGATCACGACCTCGCGCCAGGTGAGGCCGGCGAGGAGAATGAGGCGGTTGAAGCCGTCATCCTCGACCTTGCCGCGCCAGGCGCGCTCGAAGGCCTTCTGGAAATTGTCCTTCACCGCGCCGATGTCGATCTCGCCGCCATCGGCGGTGCACATCAGGAAATCGTGGATCCAGATCGGCCGCGGCCGGTCCAGCGGCCGGACCAGATGCGGCGCCTCCGAGATCACCTTCAGGCCCATATGCTCCAGCATGGGGAGCACGTCCGAGAGCGGAATCTGCTCGCCGGCATTGTAGATCTTGAACCTGAGCTCGGACGGCGGCGCCTCGACCGGACGGTAGAGGTTCATGGTGAGCCGGCCGCTTTCGATCGTCTTCTCGATCTGGCCGATATCGAGGGCGGCCGCATGGGCGTCGAAGCGGTCGCGATAGCCCGAGGGGAAGGCCGCCGCATAGCGTCGCAGCAGCAGGAGCCCCTGCTCCTCGCCCCGGGCCTCGATCAGCGCCTCCTGCAGGTTGTCGGCCCAGGAACGTCCGGCCTCGACCAGCTTGACCTCGAGCTCGCCCTGGTCGACATCGGGCACGGCGCCGGGCGTGGTGCCGACGATGAGCTGGAGGCGGCTGAGGGCCGCGTCGGTCATCTGGGTATAGAAGGCAGAGATGCGGCCGTTGAAGGCCTTGGCCACAATCTCCTGCATGCGCAGGCGCAGGTCCGTGCTGAAGCGGTCGCGCGGCACATAGATCAGGCAGGAGACGAAGCGCTCGAACGGGTCCTTGCGCAGGAAGAGCGCCACGCGCTGGCGCTCCTGCAGATGCAGGATGCCGAGGGCCGTCTCGAACAGCTCGTCGTCGCTGGCCTGGAACAGCTCGTCGCGCGGATGGCTTTCGAGGATATGGAGCAGCGCCTTGCCGTCATGGCTGTTGGGATCGAAGCCGGCGCGCGCGATGACCCGCTCGACCTTGCGCCGCAGGAGCGGGATCTCCCGCGGGCTCTTGTTGTAGGTGATCGAGGTGAAGAGGCCGATGAAGAGCTGTTCGCCCGAGGGATTGCCGTCGGCGTCGAAGCGCTTGATGCCGATCGTGTCCATATGCACCGGGCGGTGCACGGTGGAGCGCTTGTTCGACTTCATGATCGCCAGGAGCTGCGGCTGGCGCATGAAGGCGCGCACCTCGGCCGGCATGCGCTCGAAGTTCTTCTGCCGGTCGAACACCGAATAGCTGTCGTCGCTGAGGATGCCGAGCCCGCTGCCCGTCTTGACGGTCAGGGTCGCGTTGTCGCCCTCGCCGGAGAAGTCGTACTCGCGATAGCCCAGGAAGGTGAAATGATCCTCGGCGACCCAGTTGAGGAAATCGCGCGCCTCGGCGATCTCGTCCCGCGGCAGGGGCAGCTTCGCCTTGCCGAGCTCCGTCGCGATCTCCGCGATCCGCTGGCGCATCGGCGCCCAGTCGCGCACCGCGGCGCGCACCTCGGCCAGGACCGATTCCAGGCCCTGCTTGAGCTGCTCGAGCAGCTCGGGCGCGCTCTGCTCGGAGATGCGGATCTGCATGTAGGATTCGGCGGGCGCCGAAGGTTCGCCGGTGGCGACGAGCTGCCCCTTGGCGTCGCGCTTCACCCGCAGGACCGGGTGGATGACGAGATGGACCGTGAGCTCGCGCCGGTTGAGCTCGGCCGTGACGGAGTCCACGAGGAACGGCATGTCGTCATTGACGATCTCGACCACGGTGTGGGGCGAGCGCCAGCCATGCTCGTCGAGACGCGGGTTGTAGACCCGGACCTTGGCGCTGCCGGGCGCGCGCTGCAGGCCGAAATTCCACAAGGTCATGGCCGCCGAGAACAGGTTCTCGGGGCTGTCCTCGAGAATGTCGTCGGGCGGCACGTTCGCGTAGAACAGCCGCACGAACCGGTCCACATCCGCGACGCGCTTGCGATCGAGCCGCTGGGCCACCGTCTGGGCGATGCGCTCGATCAGATCGGCTTTCGCCTGCTCGGCCTTGGTCCGCATGATCCGTTCCTTCGCCTTCCCTGAAGAGGAGGTCGGTCGCCCCCGGCTGCCGGTCCGGGGCCGACCGGTTCATTGAGCAGACACGCTAGCCCTCTGGAAAATAAGGGCAAGCCTGCACCCTCCACGGTAAAGCGGATTTTAACACCCGGCTTATTACCCTGTTTTGGCAATGCGATAGCCAGCCCGCAAGGGACCGGCCGGATTCGGCCGGGCTTCCAGGATGGAAGGAGTGCCAAACGATGACCGCCATGGGTGAAGCCCGCATCGAGCAGATGCTCCGGCGCCTGCCGCCGGACGTCCGCGAGACGCTGTCGGAAGATCAGACCGAGGCCATCCGGCGTGCGATGTCGGAGCGCTGGCCCGAGCCGCGCCATCCGCTCGACCTGCGCCTCAGCCTGCCCTGGCCGGGCGGCGGCATCTTCATCGCGCTCGTCGGCGGGCGCGAGCGCCGCTCGCCGGCGCGCCGGCGGATGGAGCGGGCCAGCCGGCCGCTCGGCACCATCGGCAACGTGCTGTTCTTCATCATGCTCGCGATCCTGCTGGCGCTGCTGATGGGCGGCGGCATGGCGATCGCGTGATGGCGGCCTCCCCCGCTCAAATCCGCGGGGGAATATGGGGCTATGCATGGCGACCGGAGCCCGCCACGGCTCCGCAGACCCCGACCCCCTCGGCCGCGCCGGGCGGCGATCAGTTCGCCCGCGCCGATTTGAGCTGATAGCGTCCGGCCACGATGCCGTCGAACATCTCGGCCACCATCGGATGGCGGATCGGACCGTTCTCCTCGTCCGGCAACAGATTCTGCTCCGAGACATAGGCCACATAGGTGGTTTGGGCGTTCTCGGCGAGCAGATGATAGAAAGGCTGATCCTTGCGCGGCCGGATCTCGGCCGGGATCGCCTCGTACCATTCCTCGGTGTTGGCGAATTCGGGATCCACGTCGAAGATGACGCCGCGGAACGGAAAGATCCGGTGGCGCACGATCTGGCCGATGGTGAACTTGCTGAGCTTGGCCGACATGGCGGATAGGCTTAACCCCGTCCCCTCCACCGCGTAGGGTCATTGCCACCCTGGCAGAACCTCGGAAGCGGGGCTGATTCTCTGTTCTGCCAGGACTTTAGCATGGCGCGAGAGCGGGGAAAGCGCCCCGGGACGAACCGGTCGTGCCCGCACGCCGGGAACCGAAACCGTGTCGTTTATTGGTTGACGAACAAGCCAAGCTCTTTGGGATGATTTGTCTTTTTCCTGTTGCGGTTGCGGGTTAGGGTCAAAACCCCCGTGGTTGGAGCGATCGGGAATTCGCATGACGAATGCTGCGTTCTACCTTGAGGCCACAGCCCTGCGTTCGCCCGAGGCGACGGCGGTCATCTTCCGCGACCGCCCCTATCGCTACGACCGGATCTATCGCTGGTCCTGCCAGGTCGCGGCCGGGTTGACGGCCCAGGGCTACGGGCCCGGCGACCGCATCGCGCTCTGCTGCAACAACCGCCCCTCCTTCCTCGTCGCCTATTTCGGCATCCTGATGACGGGCGCCACGGTGGTGAACCTGCTCTGGACTTCGACCGAGCAGGATTTCGCCTTCATGCTCGAGGATTCCGAGGTCGACGCCTTCTTCTGCTTCGACAAATACGGCGAGGACGACGTCGCCACCCGTGCCGTCGCGGCCGCCCGCCGCCTGCCGCGCGTGAAGGACATCTGGATCCTGCCGGATGATCCCGAGGGCGCTTCGCCGATGAAGGGCCTGCCCTCGATGGCCGACCTGATGCGCGGCCGGCCCGAGCGCTTCACCATCCGCCATGTCGATCGCGAGGATCCGGCGCTCGTCGTCTATACCTCCGGCTCGACCGGCAAGCAGAAGGGGCTGGAGATCTCGGCCGGCGCCGTCGCCGAGGTGATCAACCTCACCATCCCGCTGTTCGAGATCGATCACTGCCGCGTCAGGCTCTCCATCTTCACGATGGAATGCATGATGTCGCAGCTCTTCCTGGTGCTGCAGCCGGTATTCCTCGGCCAGAGCGTCGTCTATCTCGAATGCGAGAATCCCAACACGCTGATCGACGCCAGGAACCCGGGCGTGGTCTGGCAGAACATCCTCGACCATGGCGCCACCTTCATCGTCGCGGTGCCGAGCTTCTATCGCTGGCTGCTGGACCATGCCGACGGCGTGAAGAAGGAGCAGGTGCCGCTCAAGCTCTGCATCAGCGGCGGAGCGGCGCTGCCGGCGGCCTGGGAGAAGGAGTTCCGCGAACGGCTCGGCGTCCAGCTCCGGGCAGGCTACGGCGCCTCGGAGACCTGCGCCGCGCTTGCCTGGTCCTGGCCCAGCGGCGGCCAGCGCGAGGGCTATACCGGCAAGATCCTGCCGGGCATCGAGGCGCGCATCGTCGACGACAACGACAACGACCTGGCGCTCACCGACCGCGGCCATCTCCTGGTGCGCTCGCCCGCCATGATGACGCGCTATATCAACCGGCCGGACCTCACCGCCACCACGATGAAGGACGGCTGGTATCACACCCGCGACATCGCCACCTTCAGCGAGGACGGCTACCTCAAGATCATCGGCCGGATGGACAGCCGCATCACGCGCGGCAACGAGCATATCGTCCCTGAGGTGGTGGAAAGCCTGCTGCAGCGCCATCCGGCGGTCTCGCTGGCCGCGGTGGTGGCCGTGCCCCATCCGACCTACGGCCAGGACGGCAAGGCCTTCGTCACCTTGAAGCAGAAACAGGCGATCGACGCGCAGGCCCTGCTCGAATGGCTGCGCGGCGAGCTGCCGATCGGCCAGGCGCCGGGACAGATCGAGATACGCGACGCCTTGCCGATGACCAACACCGGCAAGATCGCGCGGCATATGCTCAGCTGAGACGGCGAGCCCTTCCGCTTGCCGTCTCCGCCGACGTCGCTTTTTCCCGCAACCCTCCGCCTCGCCGCCAGCGGCGCCCCGGCGGCCTTCGACGGAGACCTTGCTTGAGCGGCGAGAGCGTGACCGCGTTGCCGGCTCAGCTGCTCCGTCCGGGCGAGCGTCGGGTCAGCCTGATCGCGATCCTCGCCAGCGCCTTCGCCTCCACCCTCACCTTCGCCATGTCGACGCCGCTCCTCTCCGTGCGGCTGGCGGCGGAAGGGCATAGCGGCAGCACGATCGGCTTCAACACCGCCATCGAGGCGGCGGCGATCCTGTTCTTCACCCTCGCCACCCCGACCCTGGCGCGGCGCCTGGGCGTCGCCAACGCGCTCTATCTGGGTGTCGCGATCATGACGGCGGCGATCGCGCTCCTGCCGGTCTGGAACAGCCTCGAGGGCTGGTTCGTGCTGCGTTTCGTCATGGGCGCGGGCATCGCGATCCACTGGGTGATCGGCGAGGTCTGGCTCAACACCGTGGCCGACCACGCCACCCGCGGCCGCGTGGTCGGGCTCTATGTCACCACCATGTCGGCGGCCTACTGCCTGGGTTTCCCCGTGCTGATGATTACCGGCACGGAAGGGTTGCTGCCCTTCTACCTGATCACCGGCACGGTCGCCGCGTCGGCCCTGCCGCTGATCTTCGCGCGCCGCCTGATCCCCTCCCTGCCCGTCGAGCCGGCCGCGCATTACGGGGCGCTGCTCCGCCGCCAGCCGACCCTGATGGCCGCGGCGGTGCTGAACGGCGTGCTGATCAACTCGGTCCTGGCCTTCTTCCCGGTCTTTGCCGACCGCATGAGCGTGGGCGAGCGCGCCGGCTTCGGCATGCTGTTCGCCGTGGCGCTGGGCAATGTGCTGCTGCAGCTGCCGATCGGCGTGCTCGCCGACCGGAACGACGGGCGCGACGGCCGCAAGCTCCTGATCCTGCTGGCCACGCTGAGCGCCGGGGGATTCCTGCTGCTGCCGCTCGCCCTGAGCAGCCTCGCCGTCTGGCCGCTGCTGACGATCTGGGGCGGCTCCTTCGGCGGGCTCTATACGGTGGGGCTCGCCATGGTGGGGCGGCGCTTCGGATCCGGCGACCTGGCCGCGGCCAACGCTCTCTTCGCCTTCACCTACGAAACCGGGACGCTGGTGGGACCGATCCTGGTCGGGACCAGCCTCGACCTGTGGAATCCGTATGGCTTCCTCGCGGCCGGCGGGAGCGCCTGCCTGCTTTTCCTCCTGATCGCGCTGACCCGCCGGGTCTAGAACCCGCAGGGCGCCGCCCTCGCGCGGCCTCGGCCCGACTGAAGATCGCCCCTCGCCTGCAATCTTACCCACAGGGCTTGGCCGCTCCGACGGGGATTGCCATATCATGCCCCGCGTCCCCTCGAACCCTCCGCCCGGGAGCAATCGGACATGAACGGCAGGACCGCCGATCACACGGATCCCATCACGATTCTCGGCTGGGGTCATACCCGCTTCGGCAAGCTCGGCGACCAGACGCTCGAAAGCCTGATGGGGGCCGCGGCCCGCGAGGCGCTGGAACATGCGCAGGTCGAGGCCCGCGACATCGACGAGGTCGTGGTCAGCCACTTCAACCAGGGCATGGATCCGCAGGGTTTCCCTGCCTCCCTGCCGATCCAGGCGCTGCCGGGCTTGCGCTACAAGCCGGCGACACGGGTGGAGAATGCCTGCGCCAGCGGCTCGGCCGCCATCCAGCAGGGCCTCAAATCCATCGCCGCCGGCAGCGCCCGGCTGGTGCTGGTGGTGGGTGCCGAGAAGATGACGTCGAATTCAGGTCCCGACATCCAGAAGGCGCTGGCCTCGGCCAGCTATGTCGCCGAGGAGGGCGGGCCCGACGCCTCCTTCGCCGGCATCTTCGCCCAGATCGCGCAGCTCTATTTCCAGCGCTATGGCGACAAGTCCGACGCGCTGGCCAGGATCGCCGCCAAGAACCACGGCTATGGCGCGCTCAATCCGCTGGCCCATCTGCAGAAGGATCTGGGCTACGAGTTCTGCCGCAAGGTGAGTGCGGAGAATCCGCTGGTGGCGCCGCCGCTCCGGCGCACCGATTGCTCGATGGTCTCCGACGGCGCCGCCGCGATCGTGCTGGCTTCATCGGGCCTGGCGGAGACCCGCGACCGCGAGATCCGCATCCGCGCGACCGCGCATGTGAACGACGCGCTGCCCATGAGCGGGCGGGACATGACCTTCCTCGAAGGGGCCGCGCGGGCCTGGAAGCTGGCCCTGGCGCGCGCCGGCCTCGCGCTCGACGATCTCGATTTCGCCGAGAGCCATGACTGCTTCACCATCGCCGAGCTGATGCAGTACGAGGCGATGGGCCTGGCCAAGCCGGGCCGCGGCGCCGATCTGCTCGAGGAGGGCGCCACTTCCTTGGGCGGCCGCCTGCCGGTCAATCTCTCGGGCGGGCTCAAGGCCAAGGGCCATCCGATCGGCGCCACCGGCGTGTCGATGCACGTGATCGCCGCCCGCCAGCTCGCGGGCGAGCCCCTGGGCGCCAAGGCCGACGGCGCCCGCCTCGGCGGCATCTTCAACATGGGCGGCGCCGGCGTGGCGAACTACTGCTCGATCCTGGAGCGGGTGCGCTGAGCGTCCGCGCCAGGCCGATTGTGCGACCAACGATGGAGGACATCATCGTGGCGAACGCTCAAGCCAAGACCAAGACGATGAAGCTGCCGGGCCCCGATCATCCGATCACGATCGAGCCCAACCCGCGGCCGGTCCGCGTCACCTGGAACGGCCAGGTGATCGCCGAAACGAAACGCGCGCTGACGCTGCAGGAGGCCGCTTACGACCCGGTCCAGTACATCCCGCGTGCCGATGTGAAAATGGCGCTCCTCGCGCGCACCGATCATCACAGCTACTGCCCCTACAAGGGCGATGCGTCCTATTACAGCATCGAGGCCGGCGGCCGGCGCGCCGAGAACGCGGTCTGGAGCTACGAGGCGCCCTATGACGCGATGGCCAGCATCAAGGGCCATCTCGCCTTCTACCCCGATCGCGTCTCGATCGAGGAGCTGCCGGGCTAGAGCGCCTTGCGCAGGGTCAGGTTGTAGCGATAGGGGCCGGCCAGGGGATCGCTGCCCTCGGCCAGGAGATCGACCCCGTGATAGCGGTGGCGGGCCGGCCCGCCCCAGACCACCACATCGCCGCTTTCCAGGCGCAGCCGCATCGGCTTGCGGTTGCGCTGCTCGCCGCCGAACAGGAACACCGCCGGCAGCCCCAGCGAGACCGAGACGATCGGCTGGGAGAAATCGCGTTCGTCCTTGTCCTGGTGCAAGGAGAGCTTCGTGCCCGGCTCGTAGCGGTTGACCAGGCAGGCATCGGGCTCGAACCCGGGAAACCCCGCGGCCTTGGCGGCACCGACCGCGAGCGCCACGAAGATCGGCGGCAGCGGTGGCCAGGCCAGGCCCGTCTGCGGATCGGTCTGGCTGTAGCGATAGCCGGCACGGTCGGTGACCCAGCCGACCGTCCCGCAATTGGTCATGGCCACTGACATCGCATGGCCGCCGGGCGTGACCATCCGGCGGAACGGCGCCTGCTGCGCCACATGCTCGATCGCCTGCAGCAGCGCCGGCAGGCTGGCATGGACGAAGCCCTGCAGCAGCGCCGCACCCGGCGCGAGCGGCCGCACGCTGCCCTGGCGCGGCGGCGGCGCGCCGGCAAAAAGATCGGCGAGAGCGAGCCTGCTGTGCTTCATGGAGTGGCGTTGATCCCGATGCAGGCGATCATCATCGCCGGCCTCCCCTCTCGACATCAAGGGTGTCGCCCGGCACTGGCGGCTCGATGACCGCGCTCGAGGCGGCGGCGCACCCGGCCGGACGGCCGCGCGCCGCCCTCAAGCTCTAGAACCTGCGGCGGCGGGAGGCACCCCGGTTCTTGCGGAGCCGGCCGCTGTCCGGCCGGGGGCCGTCTCGTCACGGCGCCGGCGGCATGTTATCGGTGGTTCCCGATCCGGCCGTTCCTGGGGATTCCTCGTGGCGAAGCCGCCGGCCCGCGACCCTCGCGCCCTGCCGCTCCAGGCGATCCTGACCCTGCTGTTCGTCACCATCATCGTGGCGACGATCGGCGGCTTGGTGCTTTACAGCCATGAGCGGCTCGCGCGCATCGCCGAAGACGAGGCGCGAGGCAATTTCGACCGGGTCTCCGACGGCATCGATGCGATCACGGCGCGTGCCGTCAGGACCGCCCAGGTCTTTCTCGAGACCGCCGCGCTGAGCCTCGACACGGAGGCACCGCCCGACCGCCTGGCGCCGCTGCTGACCCGGCTGCTGCAGCAGGTGGAGCAGCTGAACCCCTCGGTCACCGGCCTCAACCTCGGCAAGGCCAATGGCCGCTTCTTCGCCGTGTTCGATCTGAGCCGCGGCCTGCCGTCCGAGCTCCAGCGGATCGCGACCGACAAGGCCGCCTTCGCGGTCCGGATGGGGACGCAGACGGGTCCCGGGGCCGGCGAGGGCGCGGCGGCGCGTTGGATGCTGCTCGACAAGGATTTGAACAGCCTCGCCACCACCGCCCTGGCCTGGACCGACTACGATCCCCGGCTGCGGCCCTGGTACCAGGATGCCCTCCGGGCCCGGCGGGTCGTGCTGACCGCCCCCTACCAGTTCCGGCCCCTGCCCATCATGGGCATCACCATGGCGCAGCCGCTGGAGCGGCCGGCGGGGGACGTGCTGGCGATCGATGTCGAGCTCGGCGATCTCGGCCGGCAGATGGGCCTGCTGCGGCAGTCGCCGGAGATGGAGCTCTTCATCTTCGACCGCCAGGGCAACCTGATCGCCCATCCCGACGCCGAGCAGTTGCGCATGGAGGTCAACCCCAGCGCACCCGAAGCGCTGGTTCCCATCGGGCTGCTCAAGTCGCCGCGCCTGCGGGCGCTCTATGACAGCTACCAGCAGGATCCTTCACCTGCGGACCGGCTGGTGACGATCGAGGGCCGCCCCTATCTCGCGCGGTTCGAGCCGAGCAGCGGATCGGTCGACACGCTGACCACGGCCATGGCCTATCCCTACGACCTGATCCTGGGGCCGGCCGACCACTTGCGCACGCGGCTGCTGCTGGTCGGGCTGGCGGCGATCGTGGTGGGTGCCGTCCTCGTCATGCTGGTCTCGGGCCGGGTGACGCGGCCCTTGCGCGAGCTCAGGACCGACGTGGCGCGGATCATGCGGTTCGATTTCGAGGAGCCGCCGATGCGCCGTTCGCGCATCGGCGAGATCATGGCGCTCGACGGCGCGGTCGCGGCGATGCGCGCCGGCTTGCGCCAGTTCTCGCGCTATGTGCCGGGCCAGCTGGTGCACAACATCCTGGCGCACCGTCTCCAGCCGGAGCTGGGCGGCAGGCGCCAGCCCCTCACCGTCCTCTTCACCGACGTGGCGGGCTTCACCAGCTTGGCCGAGACCCTCGATCCCGAGCAGCTGACGCGGATGACATCGCGCTATTTCAGCGAGGCCGGCGCCGCCCTGGTCGAGGCGGGCGGCACGATCGACAAATATCTGGGCGATTCGATCATGGCCTTCTGGAACGCGCCCGTGGCCCAACCCGATCATGTCCGCCAGGCCTGCCTCGGCGCGCTCGCCGCGGCGGCGCGCATCGAGCGGCTCAACGAGGCCTTCGCCAGCGAATCCATCCCTGCCATGCCCACGCGGTTCGGCCTGCATACGGGCGAGGTCGTGGTCGGCACGATCGGCTCGATCGACCGCATGAACTACACGGCCATGGGCCATGTGGTGAATCTCGCCTCGCGCATCGAGGGCCTCAACAAGCGGTACGGCACGATGCTGCTGGCGAGCGACGCGGTCCGCCGGGGTGCGGGCGAGGAATTCCTGTTCCGCTTCGTCGATTCCGTGATCCCGGTGGGCGCGACCGAGCCCATCCGGCTCTACGAGCTCCTGGGCCTGCGCGACCAGCGGCCCCGCGATCTCGAGCCGCTCGCGCGCTGGGAAAGCGCCTGTGGCCGCTATTACGCGCGGGACTGGGACGGGGCCTTGGCGCTCTTCGATGGCATCCTGGCCACCTGGCACGGCGACCGGCTGGCGCTGCTCTACCGCGACCGCGCGCTCCGCTATCGGCAGGACCCGCCGCCGCCCGACTGGAAAGGCGTGGAGCGGGCCGAGACGAAATGACGCCCGGGGCGACTTAGCTGCGGGCCGAGCGGGCCGCGTTCTTGGCCGGTGCCGCCATCTGGTCGCGGATTTCGGCCACGATCTCGAAGCTGCGCAGCCGCGCCTGATGATCGTAGATCTGGGCCGTGATCATCAGCTCCTCCGCCTTCGTCCTGTCGATGAAGGCCTCGAGCCCGCTTCGCACCGTCTCGCGCGAGCCGACCACGGCCTCGGCGAGCGCGCGGTCGATGCCGGCCTGCTCCATCGGCGTCCAGTGGCCCTCACTGCTGTCGAGCGGCGGCTGGAGCGGGGTCGGGTGGCCGCGGCGCAGATTGACGAACTGCTGCTCCAGCGAGGTGAAGAGACGCCGGGCCTCGGCGTCGCTCTCGGCCGCGAAGACATTGAGGCCCAGCATCGCGTAGGGCTTCTCCAGCACGTCGGAGGGCTGGAACTGCCGGCGATAGATGTCGAGCGCCTCCATCATCAGGTCGGGCGCGAAATGGGAGGCGAAGGCGAAGGGCAGGCCCAGGATCGCGGCGAGCTGCGCGCTGAAGAGGCTCGAGCCCAGGAGCCAGATCGGCACATTGAGGCCGACCCCGGGCACGGCGCGCACCGTCTGGCCCGGCTCCTCGGGCGCCAGGAGCTTCTGCAGCTCCACCACGTCGCGGGGGAACTGGTCGTCGGAGGCCTGGAGGTTGCGCCGCAGCGCCCAGGCCGTGCGCTGGTCGGTGCCGGGCGCGCGACCCAGGCCCAGATCGATGCGGCCGGGAAAGAGCGATTCCAGCGTGCCGAACTGCTCCGCGATCACGAGCGGCGCATGGTTGGGCAGCATGATGCCGCCCGAGCCCACGCGGATGGTCTTGGTCGCGGCCGCGACATGGGCGATCACGATCGCGGTCGCGGCGCTGGCGATGCCCGGCATGTTGTGATGTTCCGCCAGCCAGTAGCGCTTATAGCCCCAGCGCTCCGCATGGCGCGCCAGATCGGCCGAATTGTGGAAGGCGTCCGCGGCGGTCCCGCCCGCGCAGATCGGCGACAGATCCAGCACTGAAAATGGAATCATGAGGAACTCCCGTGCGGGGCCCGGGGATCGGCCCGCCCGCTTCAATCTGGCGTTTCGCGACGGCGGTGCAAGCCCTCGCCCGGCCGCTTCCCCGAAGCCTCTCGGGGGTTTTCGCCCCTCACGGCCTCGGCCCGCAACAGCGAAGATGGATTGACCCGGTCCCGATCGGGGTTATGGACCCGGGAGGCGGCGGCCCCGAACCGGCTTCGAGGCCCGGTGGGGAACCGGAACCTCGAAGCCAGGCGGCCTCAGGCGGTCAGGCCGCCATCGACGTTGAGCGTGGCGCCGGTGATGTAGCTCGCCTCGGGGCCGGCGAGAAAAGCCACGGCGGAGGCGACCTCCTCCGCGCGGCCGTAGCGGCCGAGCGCGGTCAGAGCGGTGAGCGTGGGCGCGAAATCGCTGCTCGCCGGATTCATGTCGGTATCGATCGGCCCGGGCTGGATCGTATTGACCGTGATGCGCTTGGACCCGAAATCGCGGGCCCAGCCGCGCGTATAGGCGGCGACGGCGGCCTTGCTGGCGGAATAATCGGCGAGCCCCGGGAAGGGCGTGCGGTCGCCCACGATGGAGCCGATCGAGATGATGCGGCCGCCCTCGCGGATGAGCCGGCTCGCGGCGCGAACCGCCGAGGCGACGCCGTTCACGTTGACCGCGATCTGGTGGTCGAAGCCCGCGATCTGGTTCGCACTGGCGCCGACCTCGCCCGTGACGAAGACGCCGGCGCTGTTGATCAGGATGTCGAGCCCGCCGAACCGCTCCGCCACCTGCTTCACCAGGCTCTCCACCTGCGCCGGATCGGCCTGGTCGGCCTTGAAGGCGAGCGCACGCACGCCCTTCGCCTTCAGCTCCTTGACGACGGCCTCGGCCTTGTCGGCGGAGACCGCATAGCTGATGGCGATATCGGCCCCATCCTCGGCCAGGCGGCGGGCGATCGCCGCACCGATGCCGCGCGATCCGCCGGTCACCAGCGCCACCTTGCCCGAAAGCGGTTTGGTCATAGCCAGTCTCCTCGAAGGGTTAATTATGTAACGATTGGCACAGATATTGGGAGGCTGGACGGTGGCCGTCAAGTGCATTATATAATGATCGGCACAAAATTATGGAAACGACCGTCAAAGCCAAGGGACGCCCGCGGGCCTTCGATACCGACGAAGCGCTGGAACGTGCGTTGCACCTGTTCTGGCGCCAGGGCTATGAAGGCACCTCGATGGCCGACCTGACCGAGGCCATGGGCATCAGCTCGCCCAGCCTCTATGCCGCGTTCGGCAACAAGGAAGCCCTGTTCCGCCAGGCGCTCGACCGCTATGTGAGCCTCCATGCCTGTTTCCTCGAGCAGGCGCTCGCGGCGCCGACGGCGCGCGAGACGGCGGCGGCGATCCTGGAACGTTCGGTCGAGTTCATGACCCGGCGGGGCCAGCCCAGAGGCTGCCTGACCGTCCAGGGAGGCATCACGGGCGGCGAAGCGGCCGAGCCGATCAAGCGCGCGCTGACCCTGTGCCGCCACGAGACCGAGGTCGCCCTGCGCAAGCGGTTCGAGCGCGCGGTGGCCGAGGGCGATCTCCCGGCCGATGCCGATCCGGCGGCGCTCGCCTGCTACCTCATGACGATCAATCAGGGGCTGTCGGTGCAGGCGGTCTCGGGCGCCAGCCGCGCGGAGCTGGCCAAGGTGGCCGAGATCGCGTTGCGGGCCTGGTCCGTCTAGGACCTTTTTCTCGCGCCCCTCGCATCGTCTGCGATGCGCCAGCGTCCTCGCCCCGCTATCCTGGAAACGGGTGGCTGGTTTGGAGGTGGGCGATGGAAGCGGGGCCGGCGTTCCATGCCGCCATGACCCGGGCCCTCAAGCGCGAGGGCTTCGCGGGCGGGCATGTCTGGGTGGGCTGCCGCGAGGGGCGGCTCGATCTCATCGGCGAAAGCGGCGGGCAGATCCGGATCGCGCCTAAGGAGGTCGCGCGGCTGCGCATCGGCTACGAGGAGACCAAATATCGGAAGCTGCACCAGATGCTGATCTGGCGACAGGGTGTCGCCCAGCCGCTGAATCTTGCGCCGCTCGGCGAGCACGGGGCCCACTATGCCGCCACGGTGCGGGCCTTCGCGGCGGATCTGGCGGCCGAGGGCAAGCTCGCCGCGATCGAGCGTGGCACATCCCGCTTCTCGGCGGTGCTGGGGCCTGTGCTGATGGCGATCCCCGCCTTCGGCGCGCTCGCGATCTCGATCTTCGTGCTGGAGGAGGAGCCCTGGTGGGGCCGGATGATCGTGCCCGCGGTTCCGCTCGCGATCTTCGCCCTGTTGCTCTGGCTCTGCTTCGCGCGCCACATGCCGCGGCCGATCCAGAGCCTGATGGAGCTGGACAAGCAGCTGCCGTGACCGGCGCGGCTGCCGCTATTTCCAGACAGCCCGGGCGACGCGCAGGAAATTCTCGCCGAGCACCTTGCGGATATCCGCCTCCGACCAGCCGCGCGCCAAGAGCCGGTCGGTGATCTCCGGCAGCTGCGACGGTTCGGCGACCCGGAGATGCTCGCTATAGCCTTCGCTCGCCGGCCAGTAATGCGGATTGAGCCCGCTCAGGTCGTTGAGCGGATCCTCCTCGCCGCTCGAGGGCGCATAGTCGAGCCCGATGCCGACATGATCGGCCCCGACCAGGTCGGCGACATAGGCGATGCAATCCACCATCGTCTCGGTCGTGGCCCGGCGGTCGGGAAGGAAGAGGCCGATGCCGTTGATGCCGACGACGCCCCCGGTGCGCGCGCAGGCGCGGATCTGCTCGTCGACGATATTGCGGCCATGGACGCGCAGGGCCTTGGGATTGGAATGCGAGAAGATGGCCGGAGCCGCGGCGGCCTCGAGCACCGCCATGCTGGTGCGATAGCCGGTGTGGGAGCAATCGACCATCATGCCGACGCGGTTCATCTCCTCGATGACGCGGCGGCCGAACGCGGTCAGGCCCTGGTCCTCGTCATGGCAGCCGCCGCCGGCGAGGTTGTTCCGGTTATAGGCGAAGAGCATCTGGCGCACGCCGAGGCGATAGAAGAGCGACACCATGTAGGCTTCGCCGTCGAGCGCGTTCATGCCCTCGAGATCGAAGGTGATCGCCATCTTGCCGGCGTGCTTCGCGGCCGGGATGTCCTCGGCGCGGCGAACCAGCACGAAACGGTCGGGATGCTTCTCGAACCAGGTGATGAAGGCGGCGATGTTCTTCACCGCCTGCTGCCAGGTCAGCACGTCATAGCCGACATCGATCGAGAGATAATCGATCCCGGCCGCCCGCCAGGCCTGCAGCATCTCGAGATCGACCGAGGGATCGGGACCGAATCCGGCATGGTTGTCCCAGACCAGCGCGTCGCGATGCAGCCGCCGCGCGGCCTCCGAGACCTTCCACAGCGAGGCCGGGGAGATCGCCGGCGCGTCGGGCATGATCGAGTCTCCCGCATGATCGACAGAAGGGGCGTCTGCGCCGCAGGCAAGACCCGCAGCCTCGCCACAATAGCCCGCCCGGGAGGGAACGCAAACCGGCGCCGCCACCCGTCTTGTCCTAGGGAGAGGTGCCTTTGAGCCGGGTCAGATAATCGACGATCGCCTCGACGTCGCCGGGATCCACCGGCGCCTTGTAGACAGCGATCATCTTGTTGACCTCGGCGGCCCAAGCCGCCTTCGACAAGGCCGGTTGATTCAGCACCATGCCGACGGAATGACAGGCGAGGCAATTGTTGTTGATCGCGTCGGCGCTGGCGCCGCCCGGAAAGGTCCGGTCGCTGTCCGGAAGATCGACCGACACCGATCTCAGGACGAAGGGCGTATCGGCATGAAGCATGAAGGGCAGAAGCGCCGTGCCGAACAGGATCGTCGCAGAGAACAGCAAGCGCCGCATGGCTGGATCTCCTCAGGCCGCGACAAGATCGGTGGTTTCGATGACATTGCGCATGAAGCCGGCGGGGTTCCAATTCGGCGTGTCGGGCTGGGCCTCGCCGTTGGCGTTCGTGCAGCGCAGCTTCACCGCATAGGATCCGGGCGAGGGCAGCGTGATGCGGGCCTGCCATTGCCGGAAGCCGTATTTGCCCTCGTCCTTGCCGAGCTGAGCCGGTTGCCAGCTCTTGCCGCCATCGATCGAAAGGTCCACGCCGGCCACGCCGCAGTCGCCGCCGAAGGCGATGCCGCGCAGCGGCGTGGGCTCACCGGCGGCGACCGAGGTGCCGGAGACCAGGTTGGTGACGAAGGAGCGCGGCACCATGCGGTTGATCGGGACCATGGTCACGCCGGTCTGGCCCGGCGTCATGTTCGCATGGGGCGTGTCGGGAATGGTGTAGGCGGTCTTGGTCCAGTAATTCGTGTCGAGCTGGTCCAGCACCTCGATGTCGCTCAGCATCTTGACCCAGTAGGTCGCATACCATCCCGGCACCACCAGGCGCAGCGGAAAGCCGTTCACCAACGGCAACTGATCGCCGTTCATCGCATAGGCGATCATGACCTCGCCGTTGCGCGCGTGGTCGATGGCGAGCGACTTCATGAAGGCAGGCGCTTCGTCGACGACCGGCTCGTCCAGCCCGCGGAAGCGCACCTGCACGGCGCCGGACTTGACGCCGGCGCGATCGAGCACGTCCTTGAGGCGCACGCCCGCCCAAAGCGCATTGCCCATCGCGCCGTTGGCCCATTGCCCGCCCGGCACGCGCGGCTGGAACAGGCCCCGCGAATTGCCGGAACATTGATTGACCGCGGCCAATTCCACGCGCGGGAACCCGCCGAGGATGTCCTGCAGCGAGAGCGAGAGCTCCTGATTCACCTGGCCATGAACCTTGAGCCTGAAGCTGTCGACGCTCACCTCGGTCGGGATGATCGCCCAGTGCCAGCGCACATAGAACTGGTCGTTCGGGGTAAACACCCCCTTGTCGAACACCTCCCAGGGCGTTTCCAACAGGGGCGGGCGCGTGCGTTGCAGAATCATCTCGCCCTTCTGCGGAAAGGCCGTCGTGAGGGACCGCTCGCCGGGACCGCCGGGAAGCTTCAGGTCGACCGTAGATTGCGCCCGGGCGGGCGCCGACAGGAGGGCGGCGGCGCCCATGCCGGCCAGCCCGAGCAAGCGGCGCCTCGTCACGCGAAGAAGTTCGCTGCGGCTTGCCATCGATGACATTCCGTACCCCATCTGTTGCCGGCGCGAGAGAGGCGGCCGGCCGATATCGTCAAGGCAGGATCCGGCGGAACCCGGCGGCCCGCGTTTCTCAACGCCGATGCAATTGTCTTCGATGGCGGATCCGGGTGCCGAGCATGAAACACTCCGATTAGAACGATCGGATCGTTCCAATCGCGGCGATCGATTCAGCCGCGGGTCCGCGACGGCGGGCCTGCGGCTTTGGTCGATTCACGCTCGCAGGCAGTAAGCCAGCAGCGGTGCCGCCAGCACGTTGAAGAGGCCGACCAGCACCATGACCAGGCCCGCGATCGAGCCTTCCTCGGGGCCGATCTCGTGCGCCTTGGCGGTGCCGGCGCCGTGCGCGCCCATGCCCAGGAGCGCGCCGCGCGCGAGCGCCGAGCGGATCGGCAGGCGTACCAGCATGATCTCGCCGAGCGCCGCGCCCAGCACGCCGGTCACCATCACGAACACCGCCGTCAGGTCCGGCACGCCGCCGATATCGCCGGAGACCGTCATGGCGAAGGGCGTGCTCATCGAGCGCGGCAGCAGGCTGAGCCGCAGGCTGCCATCGAGCCCGAGCAGGCTCGCCAGGCCCCAGGCGGACAGCATGGCGGTCATGCTGCCGGCCGTCACGCCGATCAGGAGGACCGGCCAATGGCGGCGGATGAGCGCGCGCTGCTCGTAGATCGGCAGGGCGAAGGCGACGGTCGCAGGACCGAGCAGCGCCATCAGCCAATGGGTGGCGCGGCTGTAGTCGCGATAGCCGGCATGCAGGGCCAGGACGATGACGATCAGGAGCAGCGGCGTCACGGTCAGCGGCGACAGCCACCAGTGCCGCCAGCGGCGGTAGAGAATCTTCGACGCCCAATAGAGCCCGATCGTCGCGGCGGACCAGAAGACCGCCTGCAGCAGCGGGTCACTCCACCAGGGGGCGAGCCGCTCCATGGCCTGATGTCCAGCGATAGCAGAGATCGACGGTGAAGGCCGTGACCAGCATGACGGTCAGGGTGCCGAAGACGATCACGGCCAGGATCTTGAGGCCGAGCAGACCGAGGAGCTCGCGATGGTCGAGCACCGCCAGCACGGCCGGGATGAAGAAGAGCAGCATCTCCGCCAGGAACCAGCGGGCGCCCCGCTGCAGGCTCACGGGGCTGACCCGGCCGCTCGCCAGCAGCGCCAGCACGATCAGCATGCCGACGATGCCGCCGGGCAGGGGCAGGCCGGCCACGCGGACCAGGGCTTCTCCCGCCAGCCAGAAGGCGAGCAGCAAGCCGATCTGCAGCAGCCGGTTCCGGTGAACCAGCCGGCGGAAGGGGATCACGAGGCTGCGTGCGGCCATGGGGTTGTCCTCCGCCTCCTAATCTATGTCGCAGCGCAGCATGATAAAAATGAATTGATTGAATTGAACCTATTCCAGTATGGAATATTCATGGAGCTCCGGACGCTGCGCGCTTTCGTCGAGGTCGTGCGCCAGGGCGGCTTTTCGCAGGCCGCCAAGGCGGTGTTCGCGACGCAGTCGACGGTCAGCAAGGCGGTGAAGCAGCTCGAGGACGAGCTCGGCATGCCGCTGCTCGACCGCATCGGCCATCGCAGCCGGCTGACCGCGGCGGGCGAGGTGGTCCATCGCCGCGCGCTCAAGATCCTCGCCGAGCGCGACGATCTCGTCGCCGAGCTGGGCGAGCTCCGGGGCCTCAAGCGGGGCACGCTGCGCCTCGGCCTGCCGCCGGTCGGCAGCAGCACGCTGTTCGCGCCGCTCTTCGCGGTCTATCGCAGCCGCTATCCCGGCATCGAGATTCGCCTGGTGGAACATGGCGCCACGCGGCTCGAGGAGATCCTGCAAGCGGGCGAGATCGACCTGGCGGCCTCGCTGCTGCCGGTGTCCGACGATTTCGGCTGGCAGGATGTCAGGAGCGAGCCGCTGATGGCGCTGCTGCCCGTGCGCCATGCCCTCGCGCGCAACAGCCACGTCGATCTGCTGAGCCTCAAGGACGAGCCCTTCATCCTGTTCGAGTCGGGCTTCGCGCTGAACCGCGTCATCCTGGACGCCTGCCATCGGCGCAGCTTCGAGCCCGTGATCGCCGCGCGCTCGAGCCAGATCGACTTCATCGTCGAGCTGGCCGCGGCGGGGCTCGGCATCGCCTTCCTGCCGCGGATGATCGCCCGGCAGCGCAGCCATCCGGCCGTCCGCCCCGTGCTGCTCGACGAACCGCTGACGGACTGGCATATCGCCATGATCTGGCGGCGCGAGGGATTCCTCTCCCATGCGGCTCGCGCCTGGCTCACTCTCGCCGCCGAGCACCGGACCGAGGGCTGAACGCGCTGCGAAGGCAGCGCGGGCGCGGATATTTTCTCGGCGGTTTCGGAATAGTCTCCGCAACCGCGGCAAGGACGCCGCGCATCGATGCGGCCAGATTCCGGGTCATGCCCTGAACCCGCATGCCCCGCGCGATCGATCCATCGGTCCGCCCGGCGCGGAAGGAGATCCGATCATGACGATGACCCGCCGCCGCTTCACCGCCGCCCTTGGCGCCGGCGCCGCCGCGACGCTGGTCGCGGACCGCAGCCAGGCCGCGGCCGCCACACCCCTCAAGGCCCGCAACGTGGTGCTCGCGCACGGGCTCTTTGCCGATGGGTCCTGCTGGTCCGAGGTGATCGCCCGGCTGCAGGCGGTTGGCCTCGATGTCACGGCCGTGCAGAATCCGCTGACGACACTTCCCGACGCAGTCGCCGCGGTCGAGCGCGTACTGGCGCGGCAGGACGGTCCGACGGTCCTGGTCGGCCATTCCTTCTCGGGCATGCTCGTCACCGAAGCGGGCGTGCATCCGAACGTCTCGGCCCTGGTCTATGTCGCGGCGCGGGCGCCGGATGCGGGCGAGGATTACACGGCGCTCGCCAAGACCTATCCCACGCCGCCCGCGACGGCCGGCATCGTCTTCGACGGCGATGAGGGACGCCTGAGCGAGGAAGCCTTCCTGCGCGATTTCGCGGGCGATATCCCGGCAACCAAGGCGAAGGTGCTCTATGCCGTCCAGCAGCCCTTCCAGAAGGCGCTGCTCGCCGGCAAGACCACGCAGGCGGCCTGGCGCTCGAAGCCCAGCTTCTATGCCGTCTCGACGGAAGACCGGACCATCAACCCCGACCTCGAGCGCTTCATGGCCAAGCGCATGGGCGCCAAGGCCATCGAGCTGAAGGCGAGCCACCTGTCGCTGATCTCGCATCCCGACAGGATCGCGCGGCTGATCATCGAGGCGGCGAGCTTGCAGAGCTGAGAGCGCCGCGTTGAAGCTTCCCGGCGAGATCGCTCGATAGGGGCGATCTATCCCGGGTCGCCGCGGCGATTTCGAGGATGCTGCCGCACCGATCCCTGTTGAGAACGAAGAACCGGCCGGTCGCCTGATCGAAGCCGACATCGTCGGCACCGACGCCGGCCATCGCGGCAAAGCTCGACCGCCCATTCTCGATCACCGCGTCGCACATCGCTTCGATGATATCGGCGACAGCCCGCCCGACCGGACCGATATCGCCCCGGCTCAATGGAATCGGCGAGGGCCTGGGCGTCTGCAGAACCGCCGGAAGGGTGGCGCTGTAATAGAGGCGGAGCCGCGGAAACGGAATCCCGAGACGCGCCGTCACCAGCCCCGCGAAATGGCCGGAAAACCAGCCCTTCCCATAATCCCTCATGCCGAGAACGATCGTGACGGTGCCGCCGGCATCGAATCGGAGGGCCCATTTCCGGCCAGTCGGGAGGAGCGGGCTCGCGGTGATGGTCTCGACAGTGAGGTTTCCGGCGCCTGCGCCCTGGGCAAACGCGACCCCACCCGGGCAAGCGACATTCGTCTCGTCTTTCGGAAGCGGCGGCTCCGTGGCGGTGATGTCCATGGTGAAGCGATCCTCGATGAGAGAGACCCGGTCATCGTCACCCTCGTCATTGCCAGGGAGCGCCGGCCGCAGAACTCCGGTTCTTGCGCTGAAGTCGGATTCGCCGTTCGTCCGGGCACCCGCACCAACCCGTCATGCCGGGGAATGAATGCCCTGGCTGGTCCAGGCGTAGTAGCCGACCACGAAGATGAAGATCCCGACCGCGAGAAACGGGTGGACGAACCAGCCCAGCGCGGCCGCCACGGCATAGAGCAGGATGCCCGCGGCCGGCCGCAGGATCTGCGATTCGAAGAGGGTTGCCGGCAGATGCGGCTTCACGAGCTCAGGGTGGCGGTGCAAATGCGGAAAGACCGGCAGCCACGCCGCCGACATCAGCCCCGCGATCAAGGCGTAAAGCACCACCGCCGCCTTCTGGTCCGCGAGGTCGCCGTCGCGGAAGGCGCCGGCCAGCACGCCTGTCGGAAACGGGATCAGGGCGGCGGTGCCGATGATGCCGAGATTGATCCAGTTGAGCGCCAGATCCACCTTGCAGAGGCGCTCGAACATGTAGTGATGATTGAGCCAGATGACGTCCACATAGACGAATGCCACCGCATAGGCGAGGTAGGAGGACCACTCCGCCAGGAGCTCTTCCCCCAGTCTTCCCGGTGCCGCGTTCGGGCGATGAATCTCCAGGACGAGCAGCGTGATGACGATCGAGAAGGCCGCGTCACTGAAGCCTTCCAGGCGGCGCGTCTCGGGAAGAGCGGGCACGCGCACCTCTCGCGCTTCATCAAGGGCAAGCGGCGGGGCGTCAGGCGGCATCGTGGAAGATCACGCCGACCGTGTGCCGCTTGCCCGAGCGCAGCGCGCTGACGCCGTGATTCAGCTTCACCTGATAGTCGCCGCGCGTCCCTTTCATGGGGCGGCTGTTGACCGCGAAGATGGCGGCATCGCCCTTCCCGAGCGGCAGGACCATGGCACGGGTCTGCATGCGGGGACGCTGCTCGGTCATCACGAACTCGCCGCCCTCGAAATCCTCGCCCGGCCGGTCCAGCAGGATCGCGATCTGGAGCGGAAAGACATGCTCTCCGTAGAGGTCGCGATGGAGGCAGTTATAGTCCTCCGGCGCATATTCGAGCAGCAGCGGCGTGGGACGGGTCTGGCCCGCCCGACGGCAGCGTTCGAGGAACGCCACATGATCCGGCGGGAAGCGGACCTCCTTGCCCATGCGCTCGTGCCATTGGTTGGCGATCGGCACGAGATGGGGATAAGCGGCCGTTCTCAGCGCCTGGATCAGGGGCGGCAGCGGGTAGTTGAAATATTTGTACTCGCCCCGGCCGAAACCGTGCCGCGCCATGATCACATGGCTGCGGAAGCCTTGCTCCTGATGATAGAGACCCGCGATGAGGTCGGCCTCGGCATGCCTCAGGAGCTTCGGCAAGACGGCCCACCCCTGAGCATCGAGATCCGCCTGGACTTTGCTCCAGTCCACGCCGTCCAGCCGGGACCGAATGGCCGCCGCATTCGCGGTCGATTCGGTCCCGGCGGAAGCGCCGGCGCTCTTGCTCCGCGCCTTGCGTGGAGGACGTGCCATCACGCGACGCCTTCCCTGTTGATCAGGCGCCGCTTGCGCTGCACGCCCCAGCGATAGCCCGAGATCGAGCCGTCGGACTTCACGACGCGGTGGCAGGGCACGGCGACCGCGATGCGATTGGCCGCGCAAGCGGCACCGACCTCCTGGGCCGTGGCTGCGATCGGCAGGCTCTGTGCGATCGCGCCGTAGGTACGTGTCTCGCCGGCGGGTATCGCCTGCAGCGCATTCCAGACGGCCAGTTCCTGAGGCGAGCCGCGCAGATCGAGCGCCAGGTCGGTGCCGAGATGCGGTGCATCGACAAGCGCCACGGCCTTGGCGACGGTTTCCGCGAGGCCGGCCTGGTCGAGAACGAGCTCGGCTTCGGGAAAGACGTCCTTCAGGTCGCGCTGCAGCCTGGCGCGGTCGTCGCCGATGAAGAGGGCGACGACGCCGCGCGGGCTCTGGGCGACCAGGACCGCGCCGAGCGCGCTGTCGCCATAGCCGAAACGCAAGGCTTCCGGCGCGGCGGCGGTGAGGGTTTGTGTCGTCATAGCGGGGCTCCTTTCATGTCAGGCCCCCAAGATGGAGGTTCGCGCCTGTGCCGACACTCCGGCCCTTGCTTTCAAATTTATTCTTCCAGAGCGACGAACGGCGGCCATCGGCCCCGCATTCCGCAAGAGACCCCACGAGCGAAGGGAGCCGCCGTTCCGGCGAACGACGGCTCCCCGGCGATCACGCGGTGCGAAGCAGCTTGAGCTGGGTCAGGCAGGCGACCCCGTCATCCAGGCCGATCTCCTCGACGATCTTGCCGTCCTTGAGCTTGAGGACGGTGACGCCGGTGAAATGCATCTTCCGGCCCGTGTTGGCGGGCAGGCTGCCGGCGAGGAAATCCTTGAAGGCGGGGCCGGTGTGGGTGCCGCCGCCTTCCCACCGGCCGACGACATGGTCGCCCTCGGCGATGAGGTCGGCCGTGCCCCAGAAATTGAGATCGGGGAACGCCGCCCGGAAATCGGTCATGAAGGCCTTGATGTCCTCGCGACCTTTCCGCGGCTCATGCAGCGAGTATTTCAGCAGCATGTCCGGCGCGGCGATCTTGTCGACCACGCTCAGGTCGCCGTTTTCGCCCCAGAAGTCGGTGAACCAGCGGCCGACGATGGCCTTGTTGTCGTCTTGCAAGCTCATGCGGATACCTCTCGATGGTTGCTTCACCAGCCGCCGGTCGGTCCCGGCGGCCTTGTGGCATCTGCGTAGCCGGCTCATGACGCGCGCAAACTCCGGTTCTTGCCGCCCTATCGAAACCGGGACGCCGCCATGCCCGGATTTAAAAGCAAGACCCGGGAAGCGCAGCGGGGCCGGCCGCGGCAGCATGGCGCGAGCGGCTCGCATCAGGGACGATGAACCAACATGACGACAACGGTCACGGCGCTTCGGAATTCGGCGCAGCCATCGGTGGCGGAGGATCCGCGCTGGGCGCGGATCGTCGCCCGCGACAAAACGGCGGACGGCCGGTTCTGGTACTCGGTTTCCACCACCGGGGTCTATTGCCGGCCCTCCTGTCCCTCGCGCACGGCCAACCCCGGGAACGTCCAGCTCCACGACTCGCTGGCGGGCGCCAGGGCCACCGGCTTCCGGCCCTGCAAGCGGTGCCATCCCGACGGCCCGTCGATCGAGGCCGAGAATGCGGTCCTCGTCGCGAGAGCCTGCCGGATCATCGAAGAGAGCGAAGAGGAACCGTCGCTGGAGACGCTGGCGGAGGCGGTGGGGCGCAGCCCGAGCTATTTCCACCGGCTGTTCAGGGCCGTCACCGGTGTCACGCCCAAGGGCTATGCCGCCGCGCGGCGCGCGATGAAGCTTCAGGAAGGGCTGACCTCAGGCAGCAGCGTCACCGCGGCGATCTATGACGCGGGCTTCAATTCGAGCGGGCGCTTCTACGAGAAATCGACCGACATGCTCGGCATGACTCCTTCCCGGTATCGCGCGGGCGGTGCCGACGAGGAGATCCGGTTCGCGGTCGGCCAGACCTCGCTGGGCGCCATCCTGGTCGCCTCGAGCCGGAAGGGCGTCGCGGCCATCCTGCTCGGCGACGATCCGGATCGGCTCCTGCGCAACCTGCAGGACCGTTTCCCGAGAGCGCATCTCATCGGCGCCGATCGCGAGTACGAAGCCCTGGTGGCGCAGGTGGTCGGGTTCGTCGAGGCGCCGCGGCTCGGCCTGGATCTTCCCCTCGACGTTCGCGGCACGGCGTTCCAGCAGCGCGTGTGGCAGGCGTTCCGGGAAATTCCCGCCGGCACGACGGTATCCTATGCCGAGATCGCGCGGCGCGTCGGCGCGCCGGGGGCCGTGCGCGCGGTGGCGGGAGCCTGCGCCGCGAACAATCTGGCCGTCGCCATCCCCTGCCACCGCGTCGTTCGGCAGGACGGCTCGCTCTCCGGCTATGCCTGGGGTGTCGAGCGCAAGCGCGCCCTGCTCGAGCGCGAGAGCGCAAGACCCGGTGCGCAAAAGCGGCCAAGCCCCGAAGGGCCGGTCTCTGGCTGATGGGTTTGGAGAGAAAACTGGAGCGGGCGAAGGGATTTGAACCCTCGACCCCAACCTTGGCAAGGTTGTGCTCTACCCCTGAGCTACGCCCGCATCCGTTCGGGTACCTGGCGGCACCGGCCCTTCAGGAGAGCCCGCCCCGCCAAGGGCGCCAGATAATAGCGACCGGACTCAGCATTGCAAGCCTGCGGTTGCCAGGGGCTTAAGATGCGACCGCTTGTCCCGAATCCTTGGAAATCTGCCGTTTTTCGAGGCCTCCGGGCCGGCCCTGGGCGGCTTCGGGACGGCCGCGGGGTTGCCCATGAGGCCACCTGCCCCTAAGACTGGCGCCCCGACCGATCCCTGACGCCCCTCCTCCATCGAACGCGAACGCCATGTCCGAGACCGCCCCTGTCGCCGACCTGCCGACCAGCCCGGAAGCCGTGATCCAGCGCCTCGCCGATCTCGGCATTGCGGTCGAGGTCCATCGCCACCCGCCGGTCTTCACCGTCGAGGAATCCCAGGCGCTGCGCGGCGACATGCCCGGCGGCCATATCAAGAACCTCTTCCTGCGCAACAAGAAGGGCGACCAGATGTGGCTGGTGGTGGTCGAGGAGACCCGGCGCATGGACCTGAAGGCGCTGGCGCCCCGGATCGGCGGCGACAAGCTCTCCTTCGGCAGCGCCGACCGGCTGATGACCTATCTGGGCGTCCGGCCGGGGGCGGTGACGCCGCTCGCCCTCATCAACGACAAGGATCACAAGGTCCAGCCCGTGCTGGACCGGGCCCTGCTGTCGATGGACCCGCTCCATTGCCACCCGCTGACCAACGACATGACCCTGTCCCTGGCGCCCAGCGGGCTCCTGCGTTTCATCGAGGCTTGCGGCCATAAGCCGATCATCCTCGACCTCTAGCCCGGGAGGACGGAACGTCCTCCGGCGGCTGTTTCGGGATGGCCTGCCCGGCCCGGCAGCTTTAGCCTTGCCGCAGAGAGGGTTAAGGAACCCCGGAACGGGGCCCGGAACAGGGGCGATATCGCCGGGCGGGGTTGCCAGACGGCCCGCAAACCGCCATTTATCTTTGCCAAATCGGAACCACGGGAACATCGATCATGGAGACGCTTATCGGCCAGGGTAAGGCGCCGGCGCAAGCCAATGGTGCCGCGGCCGCCGTTATCAAGGACAGCAGCGACGAAGCCTTCATGGCGGACGTCATCGACGCCTCGATGGCGGTGCCGGTCGTCGTCGATTTCTGGGCGACCTGGTGCGGACCCTGCAAGACGCTGGGGCCCGTGCTCGAGAAGGCCGTGCAGGACGCAAAGGGCGCGGTCAAGCTGGTGAAGATCGACGTGGACAAGAATCCCGCGGTCGCCGGTCAGCTCCGCATCCAGTCGATCCCGGCGGTCTATGCCTTCTTCCAGGGCCGCCCCGTCGACGGCTTCATGGGCGCGCAGCCCGAGAGCCAGGTGAAGCAGTTCGTGCAGCGTCTCGCCAAGATGGCGGGAGCCGCGGCCGGTCCCTCGCCGATCGACGAGGCGCTGGAGCATGCCGAGGCCGCGCTCAAGGAAGGCGATGCCGCGACGGCGAGCGCCATCTTCGGCCAGGTGCTGCAGCACGAGCCCGAGAATCTCGCCGCGATCGGCGGCCTCGTGCGCTGCCTGGTGAAGGCGGGCGAGCTCGAGGAGGCGCGCTCCCAGCTCGCCAAGGTTCCCGCGAACCAGGCGAACGACAAGGCGATCGCGGCCGCGCGCGCCATGCTGGAGCTGGCCGAGCAGGCCGGCCAGAAGCAGGGCGGGCTCGAGGACCTCAAGGCCAAGCTCGCCAAGGATCCCAACGATCACCAGTCGCGCTACGACCTGGCGCTGGCGCTCTATGGCGGCGGCCAGACGGAGCCCGCGCTCGACGAGCTGCTCGAGCTCTTCCGCCGCAACCGCGGTTGGAACGAGGACGCGGCGCGCAAGCAGTTGGTGAAGATCTTCGAGGCGCTGGGCCCGACCGATCCGCTGACGCTCTCGGCGCGGCGGCGCCTGTCGTCGCTGATGTTCGCCTAGACCTCGATGGCGCGCGGGCCGTTCGATCCTGCCTTCGCGGAGCTGCCGGGCGAGATTCCGGTGTTTCCGCTGGCGGGCGTTCTGCTCCTGCCCGGCGGCCGCCTGCCGCTCAACATCTTCGAGCCGCGCTATCTCGCCATGACGCGCGACGCCATCAAGGGCGACCGCATCATCGGCATGATCCAGCCGACCGAGCTGGAGCGGCCCGGCCATGCGCCGGCGCTGCAGCAGGTCGGCTGTGCCGGGCGGATCACCGCCTTCAGCGAGACCGAGGACGGCCGCTACCTGATCACGCTGGGCGGGCTCGCCCGCTTCCGCGTCGCCGAGGAGCGGGCCGGCGTCTCGGGCTATCGCCGGGTACGGGCCGATTTCGCTCCCTTCGCCGAGGACATGGCCGAGAACGCCGCGCTGGAGCTCGACCGCCCCCGGCTGCTGCGCGCGCTCAAAGGATTCTTCCATCAGCAGGGCATCAAGGCCGACTGGGAACAGATCGAGCGCACCACAGACGCGTCGCTGATCACCTCGCTGGCGATGGTCTGCCCGTTCGAGCCGCAGGAAAAGCAGGCGCTGCTCGAGGCCGGCACCGCCACCGAGCGCGGCCGGGTGCTGACCGCGCTGATCGAGATGGCGCTTCTGGGCGGGGCCGGCAGCGGCTCTGCCGGCGAAGCCGCGCGTCACTGAGGGAGACCCGTAACGCCATGGCCGAACGCAAGCCCGCCGACCGCCGCCACGAGGTCGATCGCAAGCTCCTCGAGATCCTGGTCTGCCCGGTGACCAAGGGTCCGCTCGAATATGACCGCGAGCATCAGGAGCTGATCAGCCGCAAGGCCGGCCTCGCCTTCCCGATCCGCGAGGGCATCCCGATCATGCTGGCGGACGAGGCGCGGGTGCTGGACGAGGACGGCCGGCGCTGAACCGCCGGCCCGAAGCCGCCGCGGCGGACGAGAGATCATGAGCGAGAAGTTCGGCGCCGAGCATTGGCCGGTCGAGATCCGCCTCAAGCAGAAGGAGCGGGTGCTCGAGGTCGATTTCGACGACGGCCGCTCCTTCCGCTACCCGGCCGAGCTGCTGCGGGTCGAGAGCCCCTCGGCCGAGGTGCAGGGTCATGGGCCCAGCCAGAAGCAGATCCTGGAGGGCCGCGCCCATGTCGGCATCATGGCGCTGGAGCCGGTCGGCAATTACGCCGTGCGGATCAAGTTCGACGATCTGCACGACACCGGCATCTATAGCTGGGCCTATCTCTACGAGTTGGGCGCCAACCAGGACGAGATCTGGGAGCGCTACCTGAAGGCGCTCGAGGAACGCGGCCTGTCACGCGAGCCGAAGCGGCATTCGTAAGGCGGCGCACAGCGCGGCCTGTCGTGTTTTCCATCGTCCGCATCCGCTCCGACCGTCACCCCCGCGAAAGCGGGGGCCCATCTCAACACTCGACACGCTGGATCAGGTTGGATCCCCGCTTTCGAGTGGGTGAAGAAATCGGCGAAGGTAAAGAGTTCTCTCGCCCCCTCCCCTTGCGGGAGGGGGTAGGGGGAGGGGCGATGCCGTGCGAAATCCTGGCAAATAGGCGGAGCCTGATCTGCTCATGCTCGCTCGCTTGACGCCATGTCCAGGCCCGCCTCCAGAGCGGTGATTGACCGCAGAGCTGCTCTCAATGCGCTCGTGGCACCCCTCCCCCAACCCCCTCCCGCAAGGGGAGGGGGCTTGAGTGTTTGCTGCGCCTTTGCACGGTGCGCTCGATTCCTTCACCCGCTCTTTCGCGGGGATGACGGAAGGAGAGCATCGCCCCTCCCCGCTGGACGCCGTCCCGGCCGAGGGCTTCAATGGGCGCCGCCAAGCCCGGGGTCCCGCCGGGCAGGCCCCGAGAGAGGAAATCCCGTCCGATGGCGCCCGATTCCGCCGGCCCGAAATCCCGCCTGAAGTCGCTCGATCCCGACATCCGCCGCGCCCGCAAATCGCCGATCCTCGATGCGATCGACACCGAGGCCCTGCTCGACATGCGCAAGCTGCGCGCCTATCGCCTCGGCCGCTTCCGCGCGGAGCTGAAGAAGCGCGACTGCATGGGGGCGCTGCTCTACGACCCGATCAATATCCGCTACGCCACCGGCAGCCGGAACATGGCGGTCTGGACGCTGCACAACGCGGTCCGCTACGCCTTCATCCCGACCGAGGGGCCGATCACCATCTTCGACTTCCATAATTGCGAGCATCTCTCGGACGGGCTCGAGACCGTGGCCGAGGTGCGGCCCGCCGTCGGCTGGACCTATTTCGGCGGCGGCCCGCGGCTCGAGGAATTCGCCAAGCGCTGGTCGGCGGAGATCGTCGATCTCGTCAAGACGCATGGCGGCGGCAACCGGCGGCTCGCGGTCGACAAGCTCGATCCGGTGGGCACGCATGGCCTCGAGGCCGCGGGCATCCAGATCGTCGAAGGGCAGGCCGTCTGCGAGCTCGCGCGCGCGATCAAGTCCGACGAGGAGATCGCCTGCATGGTGACCTCGGTCACCGCCTGCGAGACCGGCATGGCGCGGATGCGCGAGGCGCTCAAGCCCGGCATGACCGAGAACGAGCTCTGGTCGCTGCTGCACCAGGCCAACATCGCGGCCGGCGGCGAATGGATCGAGACGCGGCTCCTGACCTCGGGCGGGCGCACCAATCCCTGGTTCCAGGAATCGAGCGACCGCGTGATCCGCTCGGGCGAGCTGGTGAGCTTCGACACCGACCTGATCGGCCCCTTCGGCTATTGCGCCGACATCTCGCGCACCTATTTCTGCGGCCACGGCAAGCCGACGGATGAGCAGAAGCAGCTCTATGGTCTCGCCTACGAGCAGATCCACACCAATCTCGATCTGGTGAAGGCCGGGATCGGCTTCCGCGAGTTCTCGGAAAAGAGCTTCAGGCTGCCGGAGAAATGCGCGCCCAACCGCTACTCGGTCGTGTTCCACGGCGTGGGGCTCGCCGACGAATATCCCGCCAGCATCTATGCGCAGGATTACGAGAAGGGCGGCTATGACGGCGTGCTCGAGGCCGGCATGACCATCTGCATCGAGAGCTACATGGGCGAGGTCGGCGGGCTCGAGGGCGTCAAGCTCGAGCAGCAGATCCTCGTGACCGAGACCGGCTACCAGCTGCTCTCGACCTTCCCCTTCGAGGAACAGCTGCTGCCGTCGCGGTGGCTGTGAGCGGCACACTTAATCCCCTCCCCCGTTCAGGGGGAGGGCAGGGAGGGGGAAGACTCGATAGAAGATACATCTGAAGAACACTTCGCTCTTTTCACCGACCGAGCAGCCCCCTCCCTCACCCTCCCCCTGAACGGGGGAGGGGATAATTGAGTCGAGGCTGGCATCCCGCGCCGCCATCCCCATCTAACCGGAGCGAACCGTCGCTTCCCGGGGGATTTCCGCGCATGGCCAGGCTGCTGCCCGCTTCGCTCGCCCTCCTGCTGCTGACCGGCTGCAGCCTGCTGACGCCCCTGCCCCCGCCGACCACGCTGGCGCAGCGCCTGGCGATGTTCCCGACCGCGCATCTGCCGCTCGACAAGCCGGCCCGGATCTATTGGGACGATCACCAGATCCCGTTCGTCGAGGCCGAGACCGATCATGACGCGGCCTTCCTTCTCGGGCTGGTCCATGCCCATCTGCGGCTGGGCCAGATGGAGATCATGCGCCATATCGCCGAGGGAAGGCTCGCGGAGCTGGGCGGGCCGCTCGCGGTCGATATCGACAAGTCGCTGCGCATCCTCGACCTGGGCAAGGCCTCGCCCGCGATCCTCGCCGCCATGCCGTCCGAGACCCGCGCCTGGCTCGACGCCTTCGTCGCCGGCATCAACTACTACCAGGAGCACGCCGCCCCGCTCCCGCACGAATATGCATTGCTGGGCTTGAAGCGGGAGCCCTGGAGACCGGAGGAGATCATCACGGTCGGCCGCCTCGCCTCGGTCGATGTCACCTGGCTCATCTGGTTCCGCCTGCTGCGCTACCGCGACAGCCCCGAATGGCCGGCGCTCTGGACGCGCATCGCGGGCCGCGCTGCTTCCTCGGCGCCGAGCTTCGCGACCCCCGGCGAAGGCAGCCTGGGGCTGCTCGAGACGCTCTTCACCGAGACCGGCAAGACCGGCAGCAACAGCCTCGCCGTCGGCGCGACGCGCACGACCAGCGGCAGCGCCATCATCGCCTCCGATCCGCATCTGGGCCTGTCGCTGCCCAATCTCTGGCTGATCGCCGGCATCCAATCGCCCTCCTATCACGCGGTCGGGCTGATGGTGCCGGGCCTGCCTTTCGTCGCGGTCGGCCGCAACCCCTGGATCGCCTGGGGCGGCACGAACCTGCGCGCGGCTTCGAGCGATATCTTCGACATCTCGTCGCTGCCCGCGGACCAGCTCGCCACGCACAAGGAGAAGATCCGCGTGCGCTGGTGGTTCGACAGCGAAGCGGAGATCCGCGAGAGCCCCTATGGCCCGGTAATTTCGGACGCACCGCTGCTGCCGCACCGCGAGGGCGAGACCTTGGCCTTGAGCTGGATCGGCCATCGGCCGAGCGACGAGATGACCGCCATGCTGGGTGTCAACCGCGCCCGCGACTGGAACGATTTCCGCCAGGCGCTGGCGGGCTTCGCGCTCTCGCCGCAGAACTTCATCTATGCCGACGCGAAGGGCAATGTCGGCCAGGTCACCGCGACGCAGCTGCCGGCGCGCCCCGACACCCCGCCGCCGGACATCGTGCGGCCCTTGTCGGATGCGGCCGCCTGGCAGCGGATCGTGACCTCGCAGGATCTGCCCAGCAGCTACGACCCGCCGCAGGGTTTCGTCGCTTCGGCCAACAACCGCCCGGCCGGCGCCCCGATCCGGATCGGCTATTTCTTCTCGGCCAACGATCGCATCCAGCGTCTTCAGGCCCTGCTGGGCGCCAGGCGCGACTGGACGGCGGAGGATCTGAAGCGTCTGCAGCTCGACACCTATATGCAGTCCTCGGTGACGCTGCGCGATGCGCTGAAGGCGCGGCTCATGGCGGCCAACGCCTTCACGAGCATCCGGCCCGAAGAGCAGCGCGTGCTCGATCTCGTCGCCGGCTGGGACGGCAACTACGCGGCGACATCGCAAGGTCCCGTCGCCTTCGAGGCGTTGATGGCGGGCCTGATCGGCGCGCTTTACGACGAGACCGAACGCGGCATGCTCGATGCCGGCGGCAATCTCTATGACGTGCTCGCGCAGGATCTCCCCCATATTCCCGACGACCGCCTGACCGCCGCCCTGCGCAAGGCGCTGCCCGAGGCGGCCAAGGCCGTGGCGGACTATCCCGACTGGGGCGCCATGCATCGCCTGCCGCTGCAGCATATGCTGGGCGGGCTCCCCGTCATCGGCGGGCGCTACCGCTTCGGCGACAGGCCCGCCTCAGGCAGCAGCGAGACCCTCGACAAGACCGCGCATGACATCACGGCCGAACAGAACCAGACGCGCTATGGCACGCAGGCGCGCCACGTCTCCGACCTCGCCGACCCCGACGCCAACTGGTTCGTGCTGCTGGGCGGGCAGGACGGCTGGTTCAACAGCGCGAACTTCCTCGACCAGGTCGACCCCTTCATGCAGGGCGAACTGATCCAGGTGCCCCTCCGGATCGAGACGGTACGCGCCCGCTTCGCCCATCGTCTCGATTTGACGCCGTGAGCGGAATTCGGTCGGATGGAATTTCCGCCTGACCGGATCGTGATCCGCCGATGATCGACGCCACGCCGCTTCTGCGCCTCTATGCGCGCCGCCGCCGCAGGACGCTGGCGGTCGAGGACGCCGTCGTGGCGCAGGAAGCGCAGCTCCACGGTCTCCTGCGCCAGGCGGAAGCGACTCCCTTCGGCCGCGCCCATGGTTTCGAGCGCATCCGCACCGTCGCGGAATTCCAGGCGCGCGTGCCGGTGCGGGCCTACGAGGATTTCTGGCGCGACTGGTGGCAGAAGCCCTTTCCCCATCTCGCCAACGTCACCTGGCCCGGCGCCATCCCCTTCTTCGCGGTCACCTCGGGCACCAGCAGCGGGCGCACCAAATACATCCCGATCTCCGAGGCGATGATGCGCGCGAACCGGCGCGCGGCCCTCGACATCCTGGTGCATCACATCGCGCACCGCCCGCAGTCGCGCGCCCTGGGCGGCCGGATCTTCATGCTCGGCGGCTCGACCGCTCTCAAGGAGGAAGCGCCCGGCATCCGCAGCGGCGATCTCTCCGGCATCGCCGTCGCCCGCACGCCCTTCTGGGCCAGGCCGCTCGCCTTTCCGCCGCGCGAGGTGGCGCTGATGGAGGACTGGGACGCCAAGATCGCGGCCTGCATCAAGGATGCCGCCGCCGCCGATATCCGCGTCATCTCCGGCACGCCGAGCTGGCTCCAGATCCTGTTCGACCGCCAGGCCGCCGCGGCGGACCTGCCCGCGCTGGCGCAGGCGCTCTATCCGAACCTCGAGCTCCTGGTGCATGGCGGCGTCAATTTCCAGCCCTACCGCGCGCGCTTCGATTCCTTCCTCGCCGGCAGCCATGCCGAGCTGCGCGAGGTCTATCCCGCGAGCGAAGGCTTCATCGCGATGGCGGATGAGGGTGCCGGCGACGGCTTGCGGCTCCTCGCCGACAACGGACTCTTCTTCGAGTTCGTTCCCGTCGAGGAGCTGGGCAGCTCGGCCCCGCGCCGCTTCTGGCTGGCCGATATCGAGACCGGCGTCGAATACGCCATCCTCGTGACGAGCTGCGCCGGTCTCTGGGCCTATCTGCTGGGCGACACCGTGCGCTTCGTCTCGCGCCGGCCGCCGCGCCTGCTCGTCACCGGGCGCACCAGCTACATGATGTCGGCCTTCGGCGAGCATCTGATCGAGCGCGAGATCGAGGACGCCATGACCAAGGCCGCGGCCGCGGTCGGCGCCGATGTCAGCGACTTCGCCATGGGCGCGCTCTTCCCCGAGCGACCGGGCGAGACGGGGCGCCACCTCGTCATCGTCGAGTTCGCGCGAACGGCGACGGCAGCGCAGCTCGCCGGCTTCGCAAGCAAGCTCGATGCGGGCCTCGCCATGCTCAACGACGACTATCGCACGCACCGCGCCGGCGGCACCGGCATGGGGGCGCCGCTGATCGAGGCGGTGCCGGCGGGATTCTTCGCGGACTGGATGAAGTCGCGCGGCCGGCTCGGCGGGCAGAACAAGGTCCCGCGCGTGATCAACGACGCGGGCCTGTTCGCAGAATTGAGACGCGTGGCTGGAGCCGCCCTCAACCGTCATCCCCGCGAAAGCGGGGATCCCTCTTGATCCAGGTCGCCCGGCCTTGACATGGATCCCCGCTTTCGCGGGGCTGACGACAAAGGCCTAGAGCCTCTCTCCGCGGATGAGCCGCGGCAGGTCGCCGACCAGGCCCATCGCGTGGTGCATGAAGAGGCGCTTCAGGGGCGGTACGCGGTTGACGATGCCGAGCCCGACATCGCGCGCGAGCCGGACCGGCGGCAGGTCGTTCGAGAACAGGCGGTTGAGGATGTCGGTCGCCGCCATCAGCATCAGATTGTCGAAGCGCCGCCAGCGCTCGTAGCGCTCGAGCGGCTCGCCCAGGCCGATATCGAGCCCGAGCCTGTGCGCATCGACCAGCGTCTCGGCGAGGGCCGCAACATCGCGCAGGCCGAGATTGAGGCCCTGGCCCGCGATCGGATGGATCGCATGGGCGGCGTCGCCCACCAGCGCCAGGCGCTCGCCGACATAGCGCGCCGCATGCTGCAGCCTCAGCGGATAGGCCCAGCGCCCGCCCAGGAGCCGGATGCGGCCCAGCGAATCGCCGAAGCGATGCTGGATCTCGGCCGCGAACCGCTCGGGCGACAGCGCCATGATCGCCGGTACGAGCTCGCGTTTCTCGGTCCAGACGATCGAGGAGCGATGACCGTTCTCGTCATCGACCATCGGCAGCACCGCGAAGGGACCCGACGGCAGGAAATGCTCGTGGGCCACGTTCTCGTGCGACAGCTCATGGCCGATGGTGCAGACGATGCCGCTCTGCGGATAATCCCATTCGGTCAAACGGATTCCGGCGGCTTGGCGCATCGGCGAGCCGCGCCCGTCGGCGGCGACCGCGAGGCGGCCGGTGAGGCTGCCGCCGTCGGCCAGCGTCACCCGCACCCGGCCCGGCTCGCGCACCAATCCCTGGGCTTGCGCCGGCGCCAGATGGCGGATGCCCGGGCGTGCCGCCACGGCGGCAAGCAGGGCCCGGCGGATGGCGCGGTTCTCGACGATATAGCCCATGGGCGCGGGCCGCGCGGACGCGGGCCCCCGCTGCCGGCCGGTCGTCGCCGATCCCAGCTCGCGATGATCGTAATGCAGGAAGAGCCATGAGGCCGGCTGCCCCACCCGAGCGTCGGAGACCCGGATATCGAGGATGGGACAGGCCTCGGGCGCCATCCGGTTCCAGACGCCGACGCCGTCGAGAACCCGGCGCGAGCCTTCGGCGATGGCGGAGCTGCGGCCGTCATAGCCCACGGCCTCGCGTTCGGCCGCCGGCAGGCTGTCGATGACGATGACCGAGAGGCCGGCATCGGCCAGCGCCAGCGCAAGCGTCAGCCCCACCAGGCCGCCGCCGGCGATCAGCAGATCGGCATCGGGGCGCGAGGCGTGCCCGGGCCCCGGATCGGCTCGCGAAGCAGCGCCGTGTTGGTTGGCAGGATCCATCATGCGGGCTTCACCATAGCGCGCGGCCGGTCGGGTCGGGAGCGCCGTCGATGTCGCGCCGCGGCGTGCTTTCGGCGTTAACACTTCGCGTCTCGCCATCGTCACAGTGCTGCCCAATTGCGCGCCAGCCTGCCTACGAAGCGATCATCCCCCGATTCGCGACTCGGAAGAATCCGAGGGATTCCGCGCGACTCCCGAGTTGGCACGGAACGTGTTTAGGGCCCTCGCTGAGTGCCGATTTTAATTCTCTCTCGTGCTCCGGAGGATCCGCCCAATGTCTCGTCTATTGTTGTTCGTTCCCCTGCTGCTCGCCGCGCTGGTCGGTGCCAGACCCGCCTTCGCGGCCGATCTCGCGCTCGATCGCGGCGATACCGCCTGGATGCTGACCTCGACGGCCCTGGTCCTGATGATGACGATCCCGGGCCTCGCGCTCTTCTATGGCGGCATGGTGCGCAAGATCAATCTCCTGGCCACCATGGCCCAGAGCTTCGTCATCACCTGCCTCGTCACCGTGATCTGGATGGTCGTGGGCTACAGCCTGGCCTTCAACGGCTCGGGCGCGCTGTTCGGCGATTTCAGCCGCTTCTTCCTGGAAGGCATGGGAACGGGGACGGCCAACGCGCTGGCTCCCAGCATTCCCGAGCCGGTCTTCATGACCTTCCAGATGACCTTCGCCATCATCACCCCCGCGCTGGCGGTGGGTGCCGCCGCCGATCGCCTGAAGTTCTCGTCGCTCGTCATCTTCGTCACCCTGTGGATGCTCTTCGTCTATGTCCCGATCTGCCACATGGTCTGGGGCGGCGGCCTGATCGGCGCGGCCGGCGTGCTCGACTATGCCGGCGGCACGGTCGTCCATATCAATTCGGGCGTGGCGGGCCTCGTGGCGGCGCTGGTGCTGAAGCCCCGGACCGGCTTCGGCAAGACCGCCTTCACCCCGCATAACGTCGGCCTCTCCACCATCGGTGCGGGCCTGCTCTGGGTGGGCTGGTTCGGCTTCAATGCCGGCTCGGCGGTGGCCGCGGACGGACGCGCGGGCATGGCGATGGCGGCAACCCAGATCGCGACCGGCGCGGCCGCGCTCTCCTGGATGCTCGCCGAGTGGATCTTCCGCAAGAAGCCCAGCCTGCTCGGCATGATCTCGGGTGCCGTCGCCGGCCTGGTCGCCATCACCCCCGCCTCGGGCTTCGTCGATGCCTCGGGCGGTCTGGTGATCGGTCTCGTCGCCGGCGTGATCTGCTTCTTCGCCACCTCCACGCTCAAGAACGCGCTGGGCTATGACGACTCGCTCGATGCCTTCGGTATCCACGGCATCGGCGGCATGGTGGGCGCCATCCTGACCGGCGTGTTCGCCACGCAGGCCGTGACCGGCTCCGATACGCCGGTGGGCTGGGTCGACGGCAATATCGGCCAGATCGGCACCCAGCTCTATGGCGTGGTCATCACCATCGTCTACTGCGCCATCGTCACCTTCATCGTCCTCAAGGTCACGGGCCTCCTGACCCGCGGCCTGCGCGTGACGCCGGACGAGGAGCGCGAGGGCCTCGACATCGTGCTGCATGGTGAGTCGGTCGCGTAAACCCGCGGCTGAGGAGGAATCGCCGATGAGCCTGTGGTCTGGCGGGTCTCATCGGCGAGCGGCGGAGCTTCGTTAGCGGGTCACTGGCCCCCGAGCCCGTACCCGGGAGCACCGAGGAGAAGCTTCGCCCAGAGGGGCGGCGGGATCAGGGTCCCCGCCGCCCCTCTCCTTTTTTGGGGTTCCGGAATCGGCCCCAAAGGCCCCCAGGCCGGCCAGCGGCGGCCGGCCGAGAATCGGGCCGGACTCGGGGCCGTTCAAAAAACAAAGCAAGAACAATAGATTGGTTAACGAGCCAAGCTCGGGCCGCTCTATAGGTTCGCTTGTAAGAACGTCCCACAAGCTATAGAATTGTTTATGTTTTGTCCCCGAGTCGCGACTCGGGCGCCCGATTGGCTGCCCGGGCGTGGCCGTTTTCCGCCATTCCGGACCGACCCTGTCCCTGATGACCGACCGCCTCGATCCGCTGCTCCGATTCCATCCCTTCACTCGGCTCAACACGCTGCTTCAGGGGGTCGAGCCCGGCGACAAGCGTCCGCTTCTGTTCTCGGTGGGCGAGCCCCAGGCGACGCCGCCCGAGATGATCAAGGCGCCCCTGGTCCAGAACCTGGCGGAGTGGGGACGCTATCCGCTGGCCGTGGGCACGGCCGAGTTCCGGAAGGCGGCCGCGGATTGGCTCGCCCGGCGGTTCCACCTGCCGGCGAGCCTGGTCGATCCCGACCGCCACCTGATGCCGATCGCGGGCACGCGCCAGGGCCTGTTCTTCATCGCGCTGGCGGCGCTCCAGGAGCCCGTCTCCGCCAGCGAGCGGCCGGCCGTGCTGATGCCCAACCCCTTCTATCACGTCTATGCCGGAGCGGCGGCCATGGCGGGCGGCGAACCCGTCTTCCTGCCGGCGACGGCCGCGACCGGGTTCCTGCCCGATCCCGAGGCGATCGACCGGCGCACGCTCGAGCGCACGGCGCTCGCCTATGTCTGCTCGCCCGCCAACCCGCAGGGCGCGGTCGCGACGAAGCCCTATCTCGCGCGCTGGCTGGCGCTGGCGCGCCAATACGGTTTCACGGTCGCCTTCGACGAGTGCTATTCCGAGCTCTATCGCGACACGCCGCCCGCGGGCGCGCTCGAGGTCGCGGCCGAAGCGGACGGCGGCCTCGACAATCTCGTGGTGTTCCACTCGCTCTCGAAGCGCTCGTCGGGTGCGGGCCTGCGCTCGGGCTTCATCGCCGGCGAGGAGCGCATGCTGAAACGCATCGCGCAGCTCGTGAACTATGGCGGCGTCGCGATTCCCTATCCGATCCTCGCCGCCTCGACGGCGCTCTGGCGCGACGAGGCGCATGTCGCGGCCAATCGTGCGCTCTACAACGAGAACTTCGCGCTGGCGCGGCGCATCCTCGGCAACCGCATGGGCGCCACGCCCGAGGGTGGGTTCTTTTTGTGGCTCGATGTCGGCAACGGCGAAACCGCGGCAAAGCGGCTCTGGGCCGAGGCCGGGGTCAAGGTGCTGCCGGGCGGCTATATGGCGCGACCCGATGCGAACGGGCAGAATCCGGGCGAGCGCTATGTCCGCGTGGCCCTCGTCTATGACGCGGCCGCCACGCGCGAAGGACTGGAACGGATGGCGCGGGTTCTCACATCCGGCGCGAGCCACTGAGGAGGCAGGATCATGACCGATGAGACGAGCGGCCTGATGCGCATGCCCTTCCTGCCGGACGATTGGCGCCTGTTCCTGAGGCGGCGCGCGATCGAGGCCGGCGGCCTGGCGCTCCTGCTGCTGGCGGGCGCCCTGCTGCTGGCGCTGATGAGCTACAATGCCGGCGATCCGTCGCTCAACACCGCGACCGGCAGCACCGTGCGCAACCTCATGGGCTATCCGGGATCGGTCGCGGCCGACCTGCTGCTGCAGGCGCTGGGCATCGCCAGCCTGATGCTGGTGCTGGTGCCCGCGGTCTGGGGCTGGCGCGTGCTGCGCCACCGTATCAGCGGCCTCTGGTGGCTGCGGCTTCTGCTGCTGCCCTTCGCCATTCTCTTCCTCGCCATGGCGCTGGCGGCGCTGGGACCGACCTCGAGCTGGTTCCTGCCCGTGGGCCTGGGCGGCTATGCCGGCGACGTGCTGCTGCCGCGCCTCGCAGGATTGGTGAGCCTGCCGCCGGCGGTGATGGCGATCCTGGGTTTCCTGCTCTGGGCGGGCCTGGGCTATCTGGCGCTCGGCATCTCGGCGCGCGGCTATGTCACCGCCTGGCAGCGCCTGCAGCAGGCGGGCGAGCTGGTGGCGCGGCTGACCGCCAGCCTGCGTCGCCGCTTCAAGCCCGAGGAGGTCGAAGCCGAGGCCGCCGAATGGCGGGCGGAGCAGGCCGAGCGTCAGCGCCGCCAGCGGGTCGAGCCGCATCTGGGCGCGGGCGACGAAGCGGAGGAGGACGAGGGCGAGCCGGTCCATGCGCCGCTCGCACGCCAGCCAGAGCGGCCGGAGGCGGCGCCGCGCATCGAGGCGCCCAAGGCGCGGCCCAAGCCCGGCAAGCGCGCCGAGCGCGACCGTCAGGCGACGCTCGATCTCGTCGACGAGGAATACACGCTCCCGCCGCTGGAGCTGCTGGCGAAGCCGCCGAGCAACGCGACCGCGCAGAAGATGTCGGAAGCGGCGCTCGAGCAGAACGCGAGGCTGCTCGAATCCGTGCTGCAGGATTTCGGCGTGAAAGGCCAGATCGTGAAGGTGCGCCCCGGCCCGGTCGTGACGCTCTACGAGCTGGAGCCGGCGCCCGGCACCAAGACCAGCCGCGTGGTGGGCCTCGCCGACGATATCGCGCGCTCGATGAGCGCCGTCTCGGTGCGCGTCGCGGTCGTGCCCGGCCGCAGCGTCATCGGCATCGAGCTGCCGAACCAGATCCGCGAGACGGTGATGCTGCGCGAGCTGCTCGCCTGCGAGGCCTATGAGCGCACCGCGGCCAAGCTCGCCCTCGTGCTCGGCAAGGATATCGGCGGCCAGCCGGTGATCGTCGATCTCGCGCGCATGCCGCATCTGTTGATCGCGGGCACCACCGGCTCGGGCAAGTCGGTCGCGATCAACACCATGATCCTGTCGCTGCTCTATCGGCTCACGCCCGACGCCTGCAAGTTCATCATGATCGATCCGAAGATGCTGGAGCTCTCCGTCTATGACGGCATCCCGCATCTGCTGACGCCGGTCGTGACCGAGCCGCGCAAGGCGATCGTGGCGCTCAAATGGGTGGTGCGGGCGATGGAAGACCGCTACCGCCTGATGTCGAAGCTCGGCGTGCGCAACATCGAGGGCTACAATCTGCGTGTCGCCGACGCGGCGGCCAAGGAGGAGAAGCTCAGCCGCAAGGTGCAGACCGGCTTCGACCCCGAGACCGGCCAGCCGATCTACGAGGAAGAAGAAATTCCGCTCGAGCCGCTGCCCTTCATCGTGGTGGTGGTGGACGAGATGGCCGACCTCATGCTGGTCGCCGGCAAGGATATCGAGGCCGCGATCCAGCGCCTGGCGCAGATGGCGCGCGCCGCCGGCATCCACATCATCATGGCGACCCAGCGGCCCTCCGTGGACGTCATCACCGGCACGATCAAGGCCAACTTCCCGACCCGGGTCAGCTTCCACGTCACCTCGAAGATCGACAGCCGCACCATCCTCGGCGAGACCGGGGCGGAACAGCTGCTGGGTCAAGGGGATATGCTCTATATGGCCCAGGGCGGCCGGATCACCCGCGTGCATGGACCGTTTGTCGCGGATCAGGAGGTTGAAAGCATCGTCCGGTTCCTTAAAAAGCAGGGCGAGCCGACCTATATCGAGGAGGTCACCCAGGACGAGGAGGCCGATGCCTCGGACGCCCTGGGGGGAGGCGGCGAGAGCGAGGGCGGCGATGCGCTCTACGACCAGGCGGTCGCCATCGTCTGCCGCGAGCGCAAGGCCTCGGTCAGCTTTGTCCAGCGCCACCTCCAGATCGGCTATAACCGGGCGGCGCGGATTGTCGAGCGCATGGAGCGCGAGGGCGTGGTGAGCACGGCGAACCATGTCGGCAAGCGCGAGGTGCTCGCTCGCAACATCGACGGAGATACATGAGACAGGTTTTTGCTGGAACGCCGGCCGATGCGACCCCGACACGCCGGGAGGTGCTGAAGACGCTGGGCGCCTTGCCGCTGATCGCCGCCGGCGCCTCGAGCCTTTGGTCGGTGCCGGCCGCGGCCGCCACCCCGAGCGCCAAGGAGCTGACGGGCCAGGACCGCGCGGATCTCAAACGTGCGGCCGACTATCTCAACGGCATCACCACGATGCGCGCCAAGTTCCAGCAATACTCGAACACGGCGGGCCTGGCCTTCGGCAAGATCTATCTGCGCCGTCCCGGACGCCTGCGCGTGGAATACGATCCGCCGCTCAAGGTGATCATCGTCGCCGACGGGCTGGTGGTCAGCTATTACGACCAGGAGCTCGACCAGATCAGTCAGGTGCCGATCGGCTCCTCGCCGCTCTGGTTCCTGCTGCGCGAGACGGTCTCCTTCAGCAACGGCGTCACTGTCAGCGATCTCCAGCGCCAGCCCGGCAGCCTGCGGGTCTCGGCCTTCGAGAGCGGGTCGCCGGAGGCCGGCCAGATCGAGCTCCTGTTCGCCGACAACCCGATCGAGCTGCGGCAATGGACGATCCTCGATCCGCAGGGCAACCAGATCCGGGTCGGGCTGCAGGACGTGACCCTGGGCGGGGCGCTCGCCAATGCCCTCTTCGCCACCCCCAGCAAGTCCACCCCCGGCGAAAACCGCTGAAAACAGCCGGTATCGGCGTTTACGGCAGGGCAGGCATCTTGCGCTAGCATGATGCCGGATCGCGGTTTGCGACCAATATCATCGGGGCCGCGCCGGGGCCCGACGCCGCCCCGGCCCCGCGGATAGCGAGACGGTCCGGCGTCCTTACGAGGCGAGCCTCATCATGTATCGCATCGATGCCTCCTGGCCCGCGATCGGCATCCCGGCCTGCGTCAAGTCGGTCGAGGAGCTGCCTTTCCACGCGGTCGGCGAGAAATACATCACCGCCGTGGTCGAGGGCGCGCAAGGCATGCCGCTGCTGCTGCCCGTGCTGGGCGAGGCCTATGACATTCCGTCGTTGCTGGACCGGATGGACGGCCTGCTCTTCACCGGCAGCACCTCCAACATCCATCCCCGCCATTACGGCGGCGCACCGGACCGTCCCGACAGCCCGCAGGACCCGCAGCGCGATGCCACCACCCTGCCGCTGATCCGCGCCGCCATCGCCGCGGGCGTGCCGGTCTTCTGCATCTGCCGCGGCCATCAGGAACTCAACGTCGCCTTGGGCGGCACGCTTCACACCCAGGTCCATGACCTGCCGGGCAAGCGCGACCATCGCAGCCCCAAGAACGTCGATTACGACGCGAGATACGCACCGCAACACAAGGTCTCGCTGGAACCCTCTGGGATGCTGACCAAAATCCTGGGGCGCACCGAGATCGAGGTGAATTCGCTCCATTGGCAGGCGATTGACCGCCTGGCGCCGGGCCTCGCGATCGAAGCCAAAGCTCCCGATGATGTGATCGAGGCCGTCCGAGTCGAGAAGGCCAAAACCTTCGCTTTCGGTGTGCAATGGCACCCCGAGTACAGGGTCACCGAAAACCCTGTTTCTCTGGCTCTTTTCAAGGCCTTCGGGGCAGCCTGCCGGGACCGCGCCCGGGCCCGTCTGCGGACCCCCGGCAAAGCCGCGGAGTAGACGCGCCTCAGTGTTGCAAAAACATCATGGTCAAGAGGCAAAGTGACCATTGAAAGCGGCTTCGAAGCGGCTTAAATCACTCTCATACAGTGGCGGGCGCCGCAATGGCGACCGTCGCCCGAAGCGGCCTCCCCTACCGCGACGGGCTCCTAGACGGAACTGAGAACGCCCGGTCTCCCCCTGGCCGGGCGTTCGCCTTTCTAGGCCCTGGATGCCAGCCCAAGCCTGTGAAATCCCTTAAGGATTTCACGTTCGCGGGCGACGCTCCGGTGGCCGTCGGGTGGACCTTCAGGTCCACCCGATCCCGGTCCTGGCGGATCCGAGCGCTGGCTCTTGCCGGCCGCATCCGGGTCGCGGACCGGGCCTCTTGCCGGGCCCGCCCTGCGGCGGAAGCCCCTGATCTCTAGGAATATTATCTTTTTGATGGAACCCGCCCCGGCGGAGCTGCCAAGGGCGCCTTCAAAGCGCCGGCGGTGCCCGCTATAAGGAGCGGGCTTCGGCTCGATCAACCCTCCCTTCGCGTCCCGTCGGGCGCGCCTCCCCATCCGGTTCGGTTCATGCGTCTCGTCACCTGGAACGTCAATTCGGTACGCCTGCGCTTCGACCATCTCGCCCGCCTGGTCCAGCGCTGGGACCCGGACGTGATCTGCATGCAGGAGATCAAGGTCCATGACGATCTCTTCCCCAATGCCGATCTGCTGCCCGGCGGCCATCCGCACCGGCGCTGGCGCGGGATGAAGAGCTATAACGGCGTCGCGATCCTCTCGCGCCTGCCGCTCGAGCCGGTCGAGGGGCCCGACTGGTGCGGCAAGGGCGATTGCCGGCATCTCGCGGTCAGGCTGCCGGGCGGCGTCGAGCTGCATAATTTCTATGTGCCTGCGGGCGGCGACATCCCCGACCGCAAGGCTAACCCGAAATTCGCGCACAAGCTCGACTTCCTCGACGAGATGACCGACTGGTTCCAGAGCGAGCGCAAGGCGCAGCGCAAGATGATCCTGGTGGGCGATCTCAACATCGCGCCGCTCGAGACCGACGTCTGGTCGCACAAGCAGCTGCTCGACGTGGTGAGCCACACGCCGATCGAGGTGGAGAAGCTGACGGGTTTGCAGGAAGGGCTGGGCTGGACCGACGCCGTGCGCCACTTCATCCCGCCCAAGGACAAGCTCTATAGCTGGTGGAGCTACCGCGCCGCCGACTGGAACGCGTCCGACAAGGGCCGGCGTCTCGATCATATCTGGGTGACGCGTCCGCTCAAGGGCCAGCTCAAGGGCGCGTCGGTGCTGCGCGAAGCGCGCGGCTGGGCGCAGCCTTCGGATCACGTGCCGGTGGTGGTGGATTTCGCCTGACCGCGACCGCGATCAGGCCTTGCGCCGATAGAGGTGATAGCGGTCCGGCTGCACGCCCTCGGGCAGCGGCAGGGCTTCGAGTTCCGCATCGTTCATCGGCTGGTCGCCCGTCAGCAGCCCGCCCGGCGCCAGGAGATGGACCAGCGTCGGCGTCAGGTCGCGCGCGAGCCTGAGGCTCGCGATCTTGTCGCCGGTGCCGATATCGGCGTGGATCAGGACCGCGGGCTCCGGCGCCTCGTCGAGGAAGCGCGGCAGCGTCTCGCGGAAATCGCCGAGCCGCACCAGGTCCGCCGGCGGAATGCAATCGGGGTGGGGATTGAGTTGCCGGTCGAACACGTAGATCGCCCGGCCGGGGAAGTGCTCGCGCAGATGGTCGTAGGTGCGCCCGTTGCCGAAGCCCAGCTCCAGCACGGGACCGGGCCGCCGGCCGATCATGCGGGCCGCCTGATCGAGGCAGAGCTTCTGCGCCTGCATGCGGCGGATGTAGGAATCGAGCCGGCTCATCCGGCGTCAGTCTCGCGCCCGGGATCCCTCGCGGGCCTCACGCATGCTCGAGCTGGTTGAGCCGCTGCTGGCAGTTGCGCAGCTGCGCCGTCGTGTGCTCGAGGCGATGCGCCAGCACCCGCATGATCTCGACGCCCATGACGGGAAAATCGTTGATCATCTGGAAGAACAGGTCGCGCGTGATCTTGAGCGTCACGGTCTGCTGCTCGGCGGTGACCGTCGCGGTGCGCGGCACGTCGCAGATGATGCCGATCTCGCCCACGATCTGGTCCTTGCCGACCTTGGCCACGAGGAGCGGCCCGCTCGCCAGCTCGACCGTGATCGAGACGCTGCCGTCGATGATCAGATAGGCGGCATCCGCGGGGTCGCCCTGATGGAACAGGATTTCCCCGGCCGGGAAGGTCACGCGCTCGCTGGCGAAGGCCAGCAGCCGCAGCTTCGCCGGATCGATCTTCGAGAACATCGGGATCCGTCGCAGCAGTTCGACTTCCTGATTGATGCTCATCCATGGCCTCCTGTGCCGGGCCCTTCAGAAAGAAATGGTTCTCCCGGTCAAGCCGCTCAAGCGGCGTTAACCAGCTCGTGAAATGTCGTGCCGGAGCGATCCAGATCGGCAGGCGGCCCCTGCTCCAGCAGCCGCCCGTCATTCATGACGAGAACGCGGTCGAACCGCCGCGCCAGGTCGGCGCGGTGGAGCACCCATAGGACACCGAAGCTGTCCTTGCTGCCGAGGATGGAATCGGCGATCCGTATCTGACTGGCATTGTCGAGCAGCGAGGTCGCCTCGTTCAGCACCAGGAGCTGCGGGCGCTTCAGCAGCGCGCGGCCGAGCCCGACCTTCTGGCGCTGGGCCGCGGTCAGGCGCTTGCCGGCGATGCCGACATGGAAATCGAGCCCGACACCCAGCACCGATTCCCGCAGATGGCGCGCATCCAGCACCTCGGCGATCAGGCGGCCGATCTTCTGCGCGGCCTGGGCCTGGCCATAGACCAGGCGGCCGAACAGGATGTTGTCCTGGAGGCTGGCGATCGCGTTGTAGCGCTCGCGGTCATAGAACTCGATCGATCCCTTGAGCGTTTCGGGCAGGCCCTCGGCGAAGGCGCGCCGCGCCTCGAGCAGGCGGCGCTCCATCGCCTCGTCCACCAGGCCGAGGCGGTGGCGGGCCTCGATATAAGGCAGCGTCAGCTGCATCAGGCGCGCCCGCGCGCTCTTGTCCAGGTTGGCGATGCCGGTCTTGCCGAGCTGGCCCAGGATTGCGCGGAACTGCGGCAGATCCTCGGCACCGATGAAGGAGAACTGCTCGAAGAAGGGATGGCCCGGCGGCAAATCGGCGAAGATCTCGATCATCGTCTCCGCGATCTGGCGGCCCATGTCGACCAGCGTGTCGCGCAGGCCGAGGCGCCGCGTCAGCTCGCGGACATAGTCGTTCTCGATCAGCCGTTCCGGCGCCAGCTCGTCCTTGGCGGTGCCGAAGAGGAGATTCTCGGCCACCGACATGTTCTTGTTGTAGCGGTCGGGATCGAAGGGTTCGACCAGCGCCGCCATGGCCGGATCGGCGAGACGCTGCGCCAGGTCGCGCCTCGCGGCGACGACGGCGGTGGCCAGCTCGGGGCGCTGGGCCGGGTTGATCGTGCCCCGGAGACCGAGCTGATAGACATCCTCATCGAGCTCGATGGTCTTGAGCAGCGCCGTCAGCCGCGCCTCGAGCGCTTCCGGCCCGTCGACGCCCGCGGATTCGTAGTCGATCCAGTCGGCATTGAGATCGAAATCGGGATTGCCGCTGCGGCGCGCCTCGCGGACGATCGCCTCGCGCTTGGCCAGAGCCGCCCCGTCATATTCCGGCATGCGCAACGGACGATGCTTCAGCCCGTAGACCAGATTCTCGCGCACCGAGAAGGGAAAGAGATAGGGCTCGGGCCCCGCATAGGCGATATGCCGGCCGGTCACCGCCTCCGGCATCTCGGCCAGGCTCTTGCCGCCGATCGAGATGCCGCCGGCAACCGGCGGCATCAGCCGCATCAGCGCCAGCGCCAAGCCTTCGCGGCCGCTGCCGCCTGGTCCGATCACCGCGATCCTGGAGGTCAGCGGGAAATTCGCGGCGATGCCGTCGAGCACGCGCGAGCCGGCCTCGTCGATGACGGTGAGGTTGGAGAAGGCGACATCGCCCTCGAGCGGCGGGGCCGGCGCATCGATCGCCTGCAGCTCGGCGGCCAGCACGCCGTCCGGCTGGAACTGGTCGACCACCTGCTCATACTGGATCTGCACGGACTGGCGCTGCTGATCCCAGTCGATCAATTCCTTCACCGGCCCCGGCAGGTCCTTATAGGCGGAGATGACCGCCACCAGCCCGCCGATGTCGAGATGGCCCGTGATCGCGAGATAGCCGCCCACCAGGTAGAAGAGGAAGGGCGTCATCTGCGCCAGCATGTTGTTCAGGAACTTCACCGCGAACTTGCGCTGATAAAGATCGAACCGGATGTCGAAGATGCGCGCGAGCCGGGTGGCGATGTCGGCCCGCTCGAAGTTCGAGGTATCGTGGGCATGGATGTCGGAGGAACCGTCGACGCATTCGGCGATGCGCCCGGCGAGCTGGCGCGCGGTCAACTGGCGGGCCTTGCCCAGCATCAGCACCTTGACGCGGAGCTTCGGGATGATGATGGCCTGCGCCAGCAGGATCGCGACCGTGATGGCGCCGAGCAGCCAGCTCTGCGCCAGGATGAAAGCCAGCGCCGTGAGGGCCTGGCCGCCGAGGAAGGCCGGCGCCACGAACGCATCGCCGATGAAGCCGCCCAGGGGCTCCACCTCGTCCTTGATCATGGTGGCGATCTCGGCCTGCTTCACGCGGCGGAAGTGAAGCTGGGGGAAGCGCAGCACGCGGTCGAACAGCTCGTAGCGCAGGCGGCGCAGCATGCGCTCGCCCATCCGGCCCTTCTGGGTATTGATCTGGAGCTTGAAGACGCCGTTGATGATGACGAGCAGCAGGAACAGCATGCTGAGCGCGATCAGGTAGGGGATCTGTTCGAGCGGGAAGCCGTCGAACAGGACGACATGCTTCTGGCCGACCAGCCCTTCGAGGAAACCCGGCACGTCGAAAGCGATCGGGAAGAACCGGGTGGTGGTGCGCCCGTCGGTAAAGGCCTGGCCCTGGATGGCCCGGTTGACGATCGCCTTGGGCAGATCAAGCGACAGGAAATAGAACAGCTGGGACAGCACGACGATGAGCAGGATGACCAGCTGCTCGCCCTTGCTGTGTCGCCATATGTATTTGAAAAGATTGGATTCCAATCGCCATCCCCCGCAATTCGGCCGGTCCCCCCAGACCTGGCCTTGAGGCTTTCCTCTACCATAGCGAACCCGGCCGCCGCGCGGAACAGCGGCCAAGTCATGACCGGGTCAGGGATTTTCCCGATAAGTTCGCTTTCATCGGGATTTGCCGCTATGGCATAGTCCCGCCCCGGGGGAAATCGAGAGAGTGAGCGCTAGCGGACGGCCTTGATGAGCGAAGCCCGCAGAAACGCCCGCGTGCTGATTTACAGCCACGACACCTTCGGACTCGGCCATCTGCGCCGTTGCCGCGCGATCGCGCATTCCCTGGTCGAGCGCAACAAGGATCTCTCGGTCCTGATCCTGACGGGCTCGCCGATCATCGGCTCGTTCGATTTCCGCGCCCGCGTCGATTTCGTGCGCATCCCGGGCGTGATCAAGCTGCGCAACGGCGACTACACCTCGCTCAGCCTCCTGGTGGATATCGAGGAGACGCTGGCGATGCGCGCCTCGATCATCCGTCACACCGCCGACATCTTCGATCCCGATCTGTTCATCGTCGACAAGGAGCCGCTCGGCCTCCGGGGCGAGGCGCTGGAGACGCTCGAGATGCTGCGCGAGCGCGGCACGCCCTTGATCCTGGGCCTGCGCGACGTGCTGGACGAGCCGGCCCTGCTGGCGCCCGAGTGGGAGCGCAAGCGCGTCATCCCGGCGGTGGCCGAGCTCTACGACGATATCTGGGTCTATGGCCTGCCGCAGCTCTGCGGCGATCCGCTCGCCGGCATCGACGTGCCCTGGTCGGTCCGCAAGCGCATGACCTATACCGGCTATCTGCCTCGCTCCCTCTCGGCGGCGCATGGCCAGATGACGCATCTGCAGAAGATCACCAGCCCCTATCTGCTGGTCACCACCGGCGGCGGCGGCGATGGCGAAGGCGTGATCGACTGGGTGCTCTCGGCCTACGAGCATGACCGCCACCTGCCCTATCCCGCGCTCCTGGTGCTGGGTCCCTTCATGCAGTCGGAGCGCCAGGGGGAGTTCCTGGCCCGGGCGGCGCAGCTGCCCAACGTCGAGGCCATCACCTTCGATGCCCAGATGGAGCATCTGATGGCGGCCGCTGTCGGCGTGGTGGCGATGGGCGGCTACAACACCTTCTGCGAGATCCTCTCCTTCGACAAACGCGCTCTCATCATTCCGCGCACCCATCCGCGCCGCGAGCAATTCATCCGCGCGGCGCGCGCGGCCGATCTCGGCCTGATCCAGATGCTGACCGAGGAAGGCAACAACCGCGACCCGCACATGATGGCGACCGCGCTGCGCCAGCTGCCGCAGCAGCGCCTGCCCTCGCAGGTGGTGGTGCCGGGCCTGCTCGACGGGCTTTACAACGTGAACCGCCTGGCCCAGCAGTGGCTCGCCCGCCAGCGCCGGCCCCGGATCAGGCGCGCCACCCACAACCCGGCGATCGGCATCGGCTGAGCCGACCGTCGAGCTGCTCTCAAACCACGGACAAGGCTGATGATTCCCGTCCCGCCGCGGCGCTCGACAGGGCCGGTGCGGCTCGGCCATGATCGCGGGGTCCGGCTGATGGCGAGGCGCTAGAACCCCTTGGCAGACACCGTCGCCTTTCTGCTCAAAGGCTATCCGAGGCTGTCGGAGACCTTCATCGCGCAGGAGATCCGCGCCCTCGAGGAACGAGGGCTCGATATCCGCATCGTCTCGCTGCGCCATCCGACCGACCGCTCCCTCCACCCGGTCCATCGCGAGATTCGCGCGCCGGTGCTTTACCTGCCGGAATATCTCCATCACGAGCCGTGGCGCGTCTGGCGCGCCTGGCGACGGATGCGGCGCCACCCGCGCTATCCGCGGCTGCTGCAGGCCTTCATGGCCGACCTCAGGCGCGATCGCACCCGCAACCGGCTGCGCCGTCTGGGCCAAGCTCTCGTGCTGGCGGCGGAAATGCCGGTGGGGGTAAAACGGCTGCACGCCCATTTCCTCCATACGCCCGCCTCGGTCGCCCGTTATACGGCGCTGCTGCTCGATCTGCCCTGGAGCGGCTCGGCCCACGCCAAGGACATCTGGACCACGCCCGACTGGGAGAAGCGCGAGAAGCTCGCCAGCCTCGACTGGCTCGTGACCTGCACGAGCGAGGGCCGCCAGCATCTGGCCGCCCTGGCGCCGACGCCGTCGAAGGTCACGCTGGTGCATCACGGGCTCGATTTCGACCGCTTCCCGACACCCGCGGCGCGGCGCCAGGAGCGCCGCGACGGCAGCGACGAAGCGCAACCCGTGCGCTTGCTGTCGGTCGGCCGTGCGGTGCCGAAGAAGGGCTATGAGGTGCTGCTGGCGGCGCTGGCGCGGTTGCCACAGGGTCTGGCCTGGCGGCTCGTCCATGTCGGCGGCGGGCCGCTCAAGGAGACGCTGCAGCGCGAGGCGACCCGGCTCGGGCTCGGCGAACGGATCGAGTGGCGCGGCGCGCAACCGCAGGAACGGGTGATCGAGGCCTATGCGGCAGCCGATCTCTTCGTGCTGGCGAGCGTGATCGCCGCCGACGGCGACCGCGACGGCCTGCCCAACGTGCTGATGGAAGCGCTGAGCCAGGGCCTGCCCGTGGTCTCGAGCGCGCTGCCCGGCATCGGCGAGCTGGTGGAGGACGGCGACCAGGGGCTGCTGGTGCCGCCGGGCGATCCGGCGGCCCTGGCGGCCGCCCTGGAGCGGCTGATCCGCGATCCCGAGCGGCGCCATCGGCTGGGCCTTGCGGGCCAAGACCGGGTGCGGCGCGATTTCGACATGACGCAGGGCATCGACTGGCTGAGCCGCCGCTTCGGCCTTGCTCCTTCCCTCGCCGGTGAAACGGCGGCGGCGCCGGCCCGCGCCGCAGCGGGTGCCCGCTCATGAAGGTCGCCTTCTATGCGCCCCTCAAGCCCCCGGGCCATCCGATCCCCTCGGGCGACCGCGCCATGGCACGGCTGCTGATGGCGGCGCTTGCCAAGGGCAATCACGAGGTCGAGCTGGCGAGCCGGCTGCGGTCGCGCGAGGCGGACGGAAATCCCATCCGCCAAGCCGAGATCGCGGCGATGGGCCGGCAGCAGGCCGAGCGGCTGATCCGGCGCTGGCGGGCGCTGCCCGAGGCAGAGCGCCCGAGCCTGTGGCTGACCTACCATCTCTATTACAAGGCGCCCGACTGGATCGGGCCGCGCGTGGCTGACGCGCTGGGCCTCGCCTATGTGGTGGCCGAGGCCTCGCATGCGCCCAAGCGCGCCCAGGGACCCTGGGCCGAGGGCCACGCGGCGGTCGAGGCCGCCATCCGCCGCGCCGACGCGGTGATCGCGCTCAACCCGACCGACATGGCCTGCGTCCGCCCGCTGGTGTCGCCCTCGTCCGACGGCGGCGGCCTCCATCTGATGAAGCCATTTCTCGACGAGAGCCCCTTCCAGGCGGCGATGGCCGCGAGGCTGCGGCACAAGCGCGAGCTCGTGACCGCCTATGGGCTCGATCCCGAGCAGCCCTGGCTCCTGGCGGTGGGCATGATGCGGCCGGGCGACAAGCTTGCCTCCTATCGCGTGCTGGCCGAAGCGCTGGCCGGCGTTCTGGACCGGCGCTGGCAGCTCCTGGTGGTGGGCGACGGGCCCGCCCGCGCCGAGGTCGAAGCGGCGCTGGCCCCGGTGGGTACCGAGCGGCTGCGTTTCGCGGGCGCGCTCGGCGCCGAACGGCTGGCCGCCGCCTATGTCAGCAGCGACCTCATGGTCTGGCCCGCCATCAACGAGGCCTATGGCATGGCGCTCCTGGAGGCGCAGGCCTCGGGGCTGCCGGTGGTGGCCGGCGACAGCGCGGGCGTCGCGTCGATCGTGGCGAGCGGCGCCACCGGCATCCTGACGACGCTGGGCAACGCCGCCGCCTTCGCCCATGCGGTGCGCCTGCTGCTCGACGCGCCGCAACGCGGCCAGCAGATGCGCCAGGCCGCGCTGGCCAAGGTCGCCGCCGACCACCGGCTGGCGGTAGCCGCGACGGCGCTCGACAAGATCCTGACGGCGGCCTCGCTGCGCGCCCAGCGCGAGGCGGGCAGCCGCGCGCTCGCGAGCGCCTGAGCGCCATGTCGTTCCCGCCCGTCATTTCGCTTCCCTCATGACGGCGGCGATCCAGCTCGCGTTGCTGCGGCACGGGCCCACCGCCTGGAATCGCGCGCGACGGCTGCAAGGCCGCAGCGACCAGCCGCTGGACGAGGCGGGTCGCGCACGGGTGCAAGCCTGGCGCTTACCGGCGCCCTGGGCCGCCCGGCCCTGGGTCACGAGCCCCCTCCGGCGCTGCCGCGAGACCGCGGCGCTCCTCGCGGCGAGCCACGCCCATGGGGATGCCATCGCCATCGAGCCCCGCCTCGCCGAGATGAGCCAGGGCCAATGGGAAGGCGAGCGGCTCGCCGATTTGCGCGCGCGGCTGGGCGCAGCGATGGCGGCGCTCGAGGAGCGCGGCCTCGACTACCGGGCGCCCGGCGGCGAATCCCCGCGCGAGGTGCAGCAGCGCCTGGGGCCCTGGCTCGGCGAGATCGCGGCCGCCGGCGACGACCGGCTCGCCATCACCCATCGCGGCGTCATGCGCGCGCTCTACGCGATGGCGGCGCGGTGGGACATGACCGGAAAGCCGCCGGTGAAGCTCCAGCCCGACTGCCTGCAGATATTCGCCATCGCCGCCGACGGCCAGCCCCGGATCGAGCGGCTCAATCTCTCCCTCCTGCCGGCCGAGGCGGCGGCGGATCCTCGGCGCGGGGCCGGCTGATGGCGCCGCGGCTTCTCTTCTATGTGCAGCATCTCCTCGGGGTGGGTCACTTCCGTCGCGCCATGGCGCTGGTGCGCGCCTGCGAGGAAGCCGGCATCGAGGTGACCGTCGCTTCGGGCGGACGGCCGGTCGAGGGCATCGCCCCGGCCGGACGGCTGGTGCAACTGCCGCCCGCGGAAAGCGCCGACGGCCGCTTCTCCACCATCATCGACGAGCGGGGACAGCCGATCGACGATGCCTGGCGCGCGTCACGGCGCGAGGCGCTCTTGGGCCTCTTCGACGCGTGCCGGCCGGATCTGCTGCTGATCGAGCAGTTCCCTTTCGGCCGGCGCGCCTTCCGCTTCGAGCTCCTGCCTTTGCTCGAGGCCGCGCAGGCCCGGCATCCGCGTCCGGTCACGGTCTGCTCCCTGCGCGACGTGCTGGTGATGAAATCCGATCCGCGGCGGCAGGAGGAGATGATCGTGCTGGCGCGGACATATTTCGACCGCGTGCTGGTGCATGGCGATCCCGCGGTCATTCCGCTCGAGGCCAGCTTTCCGGTGGCGTCGGCGCTGGCCGACCGTCTCGCCTATACGGGCTTCGTGGTCGATTCCGCGGCGCAAGGCACGATCGCCGGCGCGGACACGCCGGTGAGCGACGAGATCCTGGTCTCGGCCGGCGGCGGTGCCGTGGGACGCCCGCTGATCGAAGCGGCGCTCGCGGCGCGGCCGTTGACGCGCTGGCGCGACAAACCCTGGCGGATCGTGACCGGTCCCGGCATGGCCGAGCGCGACCTCGACGCCTTGCGGCTGTCCTTGCCTGCAGGCGTTCAGCTGGATCGTGTGCGGGCGGACCTGCCGGCGCTGTTCGCCCGTTGCCACCTTTCCATCTCGCAGGCCGGTTATAATACCGTCATGGAACTCCTCAGCGTCCGGGCCCGCGCGCTCGTCGTGCCCTTTGCCGAAGCCAGCGAGACGGAGCAGACCCTGCGGGCGCGCCGGCTGGCGGCGATGAAGCTGATCCACCTGGTCGAGGGCGAGGCGCTGGCGCCCGCTTCCTTCGCGGCGGCGATCGACCGGGCCGCGGCGGCAAGCCGGCCGGTGATGACGCTGCGTTTCGATGGTGGGGCGCAAAGCGCGCGGATGCTGCGGGCTCTGGCCGGGCCGCACGCCCCGGGCCTGGCGACCGACGGCAAAGCATCCGGGGGCCGGCGGGCATGAGCAGCTGGGCGGCGCTCAGGACCGAGCTCGATCGCTGGGCGGATGCCGGCCTGCGCGCCGATTTCTGGTGGCGCGACGACGATGCGGTCGAACCCTCGCCGGCCCTCGACCGGCTCCTGGCACTGCGGTCCTCGCGCGACCTGCCGCTGGCGCTCGCGGTGATTCCGGCGCCGGCAGGCCGCGCCCTGGCCGGCCGGCTGCGCGCCGAAACCGGTCTCAAGGTGCTGCAGCATGGTTATGCGCACCACAATCACGCCCCCGACGGCGACAAGACGATCGAGCTGGGTTCCCACCGGCCCGTGGCGAAAGTCATGGCCGAGCTCAGGGTGGGCCGGCGCAAGCTCGAGGAGCTGTTCGGCCGGCAGTTCATCGCGGTGATGGTGCCGCCCTGGAACCGGATCGACGACACCGTGATCGCGGCCCTGGCGCGCGCGGATTATCGCGGCCTGTCGGTCTTCGGCGCGCGCGCCCATCGTTTCGCGGCGGGCCGGATGCTGCAGAGCAACGTCCATCTCGACGTCATGAACTGGACGACCCGGCGGTTCCTGGGCGCAAGGCCCATCCTGAAACGTGCCGTTCTCCATTTGCACCTGCGGCGCAGCGGCGAGGCCGACCGACGCGAGCCGACCGGCCTCATGACACATCATCTGGCCCACGACCGGGCCGGCTGGGATTTCATCGCGCGCTTTCTTGATGAAACCGGGGGCCATCCGGCCGCCCGCTGGGTCGGCAGCGGCATCGCCTTCCGCGGGCCTGCGAAGGCCGACCCCGGCCATGGCAGGGCCGCGTGACGGTGCTGCGGTATCAGGGCCGCCGGCTCATCGGCGACTATCTGCGCGGCGGCCTCGGCCTCGCGGGCTCGATCGCGGCCTGGCTGCTCCTGCCCTCGGCACCACAGGTTCACATTCTTATCGGCGGATTGACGCTCCTCTTTCTCCTGTTCACGATAAGGACGGTGTGGCGGCAAGCCGTCCGTATCGAGCTGTCCGATCAGGCCCTCACTATGACCTCGCCCCGGTCGGTGATTTTCAGTAAGGAAACAGTGGCATGGCGCGATCTCGTGTCGGTTAAGCTTCGTTACTACTCGACCCGCCGCAACCGCAAGAATGGATGGTTCACGATGCATCTCGCCGGGCCCACGGCACGCATCGCTTTCGATTCCGATCTCGATGGCTTCGAGGACATGACGCGGCGCGCGGCACTCGCGGTGCGCGACAACGGCATCGCGATCGACGACACCACGCGCGCCAATCTCGAAGCCCTCGGCTTTGCCGGCGGGCCTTCCTGGCGCGACGCCCGCGACGGTGTCGAGCCGTGACCGATCTTCTCTCGATCAAGGACCTTTCGGTCTCCTTCATGCTGCCGGGCGGCGTGGTTCACGCCGTGCGCGGCGTCTCCCTGCGGGTTCCGCAAGGCGGCTCGGTGGCGCTGGTGGGCGAATCCGGCTCGGGCAAGACGGTCATCAGCCAGGCCATCATGGGCATCCTGCCCGGCTCCGCCCGGATCACCGGCGGCGAGATCCTGTTCGCCGATCCGGCCAAGGGAGGCGCCGTCACCGACATCGCGAAACTGTCGCCCCGGGGCTCCCAGTTCCGCGAGCTGCGCGGCGGACGCATCTCGATCATCTTCCAGGAGCCGATGAGCTCGCTCTCGCCGCTCCACACGATCGGCAACCAGATCTGCGAAGCGCTGCATCTGCACCGCAAGGTGGACGCGGCCACCGGCAAGGAGCTGGTGATCGAGATGCTGCGGCTGGTGCGCTTCCCCGATCCCAAGCGGGCCTACGACACCTATCCGTTCGAGCTCTCCGGGGGCCTGCGCCAGCGGGCGATGATCGCGATGGCGCTGATCTGCCGGCCGGCGCTCCTGATCGCCGACGAGCCGACCACCGCGCTCGACGTCACCATCCAGGCGCAGATCCTGAAGCTGATCCGCGACCTCCAGCAGGAGCTGGGGATGGCGCTCCTGATGATCACCCACGATCTCGGCGTCGTCGCCAACATGGCCGAGGAAGTGGTGGTCATGTATCACGGCCAGATCATGGAAAGCGGCATGCTGGCCGACATCTTCGCCAACCCGCAGCATCCCTATCTGAAGGCGCTCCTGCGCGCCGTGCCGCGCTTCCACATGGCGCCGGGCGAGAGGCTGGTGCCGATCCGCGAGATCGCGACGGCGGACGCCCGGCTGCTCAGGGGCCGCAAGGACTGGCCCGCGGAAGCGGTCGCGGCGGGACCGCTGCTCTCGGTCGAGCATCTGAGCAAGAGCTATCATCGCCGCCAGGGCGCGCTGGCGGGCCGGAGCGACAAGATCCTCGCGGTCGACGATGTGAGCTTCGAGATCGCGCGCGGCGAGTGCCTGGGGCTGGTGGGCGAAAGCGGCTGCGGCAAGACCACCGTCAGCAAGATGATCATGCGCGCCATCACGCCCGACAGCGGCAAGATCACCTTCAACGATTTCGGCAAGCGGCTCGACGTGCTGGGCCTCAGGGGCGAGGCGCTGTTCAAGTATCGGCGCAAGATCCAGTTCGTGTTCCAGGATCCCTACGGCTCGCTCAACCCGCGCATGACGGTGTTCGACATCATCAGCGAGCCGCTCGTGGTCCATGGCGTGGGCAACGATCGCAGCCGCGCGGAGGCGGTGAAGGAGCTGATGCAGCTGGTGGGGCTCGATGTCCGCCACCTCAAGCGCTATCCGCACAGCTTCTCCGGCGGCCAGCGCCAGCGCATCGGCATCGCCCGCGCGCTGGCGCTCCAGCCCGATCTCCTGATCTGCGACGAGCCGGTCTCGGCCCTCGACGTCTCGATCCAGGCCCAGATCCTCAACCTGCTGAAGGACCTGCAGCAGAAGCTGGGCCTCACCTATCTCTTCATCTCGCACAACCTGGCGGTGGTGGACTATATCGCCGACCGGATCGCCGTGATGTGCGCCGGGCGGCTGGTCGAGCTGGCGCCCTCCTCGACCCTGTTCCGCAACCCGATCCATCCCTACACCAAGGCGCTGCTCTCGGCGGTGCCCGAGCCCGACCCGCGCTATCCGCTCGATTTCCAGAAGCTCACCGCCGAGCGCCATTCGGTGCCCTCGGCCTGGCCGGCACCCTTCACCATCGACGAGGGGAACCACCCTTCGTTGATCGAGGTGGCGCCCGGCCATTTCCTGCGTGCAGCCGAGGCGGCCAGCGCGCTTAAATTCGCGTCCTGAGGCAGATCCGATGCGGCCGATCCCTTCATCGTCCCTTTCGCCGGCGCCAGACCTCGCGACGATGCCGGCACGCGCGCGCCTCTTGCGATGGGCGAGGCGCGGCGTCCTGACGGCGCTCGCGGTCCTCCTGGCCGGATCGATCCAGAGCGGCGGCGCCCAGGCCCAGCAGGCCTATTCGGATTCGCCCTGGTTCGCCGACAAGATCGCCTCGGGCGACCTGCCGCCGGTGAACCAGCGGCTGCCCGAGGATCCCGCGGTCGCCAACATGAGCGAGGCCGGGCGCTATGGCGGCGATCTCACCATGCTGATGGGGTCCGCCAAGGACACCCGCATGATGGTGGTCTATAGCTATGCGCGCCTCGTGGGCTACGACCGCGACTTCAAGATCGTCGCCGACATCGCCGAATCCTACGATGTCGAGGACGGACGCATCTTCACCTTCCACCTGCGCAAGGGGATGAAGTGGTCCGACGGCAAACCCTTCGATGCGGAGGATTTCCGCTACTGGTGGGAGGACGTCGCCAACAACCAGGAACTGTCGCCCACGGGTCCGCCCTCGGTCCTGAGCGTGGATGGCGAGTGGCCCAAGGTCGAGTTCCCGGACAAATACACCGTCCGCTACAGCTGGTCGAAGCCCAATGCCGACTTCCTGCCGGCGCTGGCGGGCACGACGCCGCTCTATATCTACCGCCCCAGCCATTACCTGAAGAAGTTCCACGTCAAATACGCGGACGCCGCGGATCTGGCGCAGAAGGTCCAGGAGGCGCAGCAGCCGAGCTGGGCCGCCCTGCATAACCGCAGGGACAACATGTACAAGAACGACAACCCCAAGCAGCCCACGCTCGATCCCTGGATGCTGGTGACCAAGCCGCCGGCGGAGCGCTTCGTGTTCGAGCGCAATCCCTACTACTACCGGGTCGATCCGCGCGGCCGCCAGCTGCCTTATGTCGATCGCGTGATCTTCGACATCGTCGACAGCAAGCTGATCCCGGCCAAGGTCGGCGCCGGCGAGACGACCTTGCAGTCGCGCAACCTGCGCTTCGACAACTACACCTTCCTCAAGGACGGCGAGACGCGCGGCAATTACCGCGTGCGGCTCTGGACCAACGGCATGGGCTCGCAGGTGGCGCTCTACCCCAACCTCAATTGCAACGATCCGGTCTGGCGCGACGTGCTGCGCGACGTGCGGTTCCGGCGCGCGCTCTCGCTCGGGATCGACCGGCACGAGATCAACCAGGTGATCTATTACGGCCTGGCCAAGGAAAGCGCCAACATGGTGCTGCCGCAGAGCCCGCTCTACAACGAGACCTACGCCAATGCCTGGGCCAGCCTCGACATCGCGCAGGCCAACGCCCTGCTCGACGAGATGGGCCTCGACAAGCGCGACGAGGACGGCGTCCGGCTGCTGCCGGACGGGCGCACCGTCGACATCCTGGTGGAGAGCGCCGGCGAGAGCACCGAGGAATCGGACGTGCTCGAGCTGATCCGCGACAGCTGGGCCCAGCTCGGCATCCGGCTCTATGTGAAGCCCTCGCAGCGCGAGGTCTTCCGCAACCGCATCTTCGCCGGCGACAATGTCATGGCGGTCTGGACCGGGCTCGACAACGGCATTCCCACGCCCGACGTGGCGCCGCTCGAATTCGCACCGACCAGCCAGCAGCAGCTGCAATGGCCGAAATGGGGCCAGTTCCGCGAGACCATGAGCGGCTCGGGCGAGGCCGCCGACATGCCGGTCGCCAAGCAGCTGCTCGATTTGCTGCAGAAGTGGCGCGAATCCGCGACCGACGAGGAGCGCACGGCGATCTGGGAGCAGATGCTGCAGATCTACAGCGACCAGGTGTTCGTGATCGGCACCGTCAACAGCGTGCCGCAGCCGGTGGTGGCGAAGAACTTCCTGCACAATCTGCCGGACACGGCCGTCTATAACTGGGAGCCGGGCGCGCAGCTCGGCGTCTACAAGCCCGATACCTTCTGGCTCGACGAGAAGGCGACCCAGACGGCCGCCGCCAACTGAGGCGCCCTTTCGAACGAACCATTTCCCCGCCGATCACCCGAGGCCCGATGTTCTCCTATCTGCTCCGCCGCCTGATCGTGATGGTGCCGACGCTGCTGGTCATCAGCTTCCTGGTCTTCGCCATCATCCAGGCCCCGCCCGGCGACTATCTCTCGACCTACATCGCCGAGCTGCAAAGCCAGGGCGAGGCGGTCGACCAGCAGAAGATCGATTTCCTGCGCCACCAGTACGGCCTCGACCGTCCCTTCCTGGTGCAGTACGCGGTCTGGGTCGGCAATCTGGTGCAAGGCGACCTGGGTTACTCCTTCGAATACGGGATGCCGGTGAACCAGGTGGTGGGCGACCGCCTGGCGCTGACCATCGTGGTGTCGGTCGCGACCATCATCTTCATCTGGGTCGTCTCCTTCCCGATCGGAATCTATTCGGCGGTCCGGCAATACAGCCTCGGCGACTATGCGCTGACCTTCCTCGGCTTCCTGGGGCTGGCAACGCCGAGCTTCCTCCTGGCGCTGGTGCTGCTCTATTTCGCCAACGTGAAGTTCGGCATCTCGATCGGCGGGCTGATGGATCCGAGCTATGCCGACGCGCCCTGGAGCTGGGCCAAGGCCAGGTCGGTGCTGGCGCATCTGTGGGTGCCGGTGATCGTGATCGGCACCAGCGGCACCGCCGGCATGATCCGCCGCCTGCGCGCCAACCTGCTCGACGAGCTGCAGAAGCAATATGTCGTGACCGGCCGTGCCAAGGGCCTGTCGCCGACCAGGCTCTTGTGGAAATACCCGCTGCGCATGGCGATCAACCCCTTCATCGCCGATATCGGCAGCCTGCTGCCCGAGGTCGTGTCGGGCGCGGTGATCGTGTCGGTGGTGCTGTCGCTGCCGACGACGGGTCCCATGCTGCTCGATGCGCTGCGCAGCCAGGACATGTATCTGGCGGGCTCGTTCCTGATGTTCCTCGCCCTCTTGACCGTGGTGGGCATGTTCCTTTCGGATCTGGCGCTGGCCGTGCTCGATCCGCGCATCCGGCTGGGGGCCGCCGCATCCAAATGACGCCACCGTCCGACATCGCGGCGCCCGCCGCGTCCGCGCCCGCCCGCCTGCCCCTGCAGCACCGGGTCTCGACCGCGCCGTTCGATCCCTATTCGGTCGAACGGATGAGCAGCGAGCAGGAACGCTACTACCTGGCCTCGCAGTGGAAGATGATGTGGTGGAAGTTCCGCCGCCATCGCTTGGCCGTGATCTCGGGCGCCTTCCTCGTCCTCTGCTATTTCGTGATCCTGATCTCCGAGTTCCTGTCGCCCTACGCACTCCATTCCCGGCATGTCGATTTCATCTATGCGCCGCCGCAACGCATCCATTTCTTCGACCAGGGCCGGTTCGTGGGACCTTTCGTCTATGGGCTCGACTACCGGCTCAACATGCAGAACCTGAAGCGCGAATACAGCGAGGACACCGGCAAGGTCGAGCCGATCCGCTTCTTCTGCAAGAGCGAGAGCTATCGCTTCTGGGGCCTGTTCGAATCGCGCGTTCACCTGATCTGCCCCGCCGAAGGCGGCACCATGTTCCTGCTCGGCACCGACCGGCTGGGGCGCGATCTCCTGTCGCGCATCACCTACGGCGCGCGCATCTCGCTGACGATCGGCCTGATCGGCGTCGCGGTGAGCTTCTTCCTGGGTCTCGGCCTCGGCGGCATCGCCGGCTATTACGGCGGCTGGGTCGATTCCGCGGTCTCGCGCCTGATCGAGATCGTGCGCTCGGTGCCGCATGTCCCGCTCTGGCTGGCGCTGTCAGCGATCATGCCGGTGACCTGGAGCCCGATCCTGGTCTTCTTCGGCATCACGCTCATCCTCGGCCTGCTCGATTGGACCGGGCTGGCGCGGGCCGTGCGCTCGAAGCTCCTGGCCTTGCGCGAGGAGGATTTCTGCCTCGCGGCCGAGCTGATGGGGGCGAGGCCGCGGCGCATCATCTGGCGCCATCTGATCCCGAGCTTCATGAGCCATCTGATCGCCTCGGCCACGCTGGCGATCCCCTCCATGATCCTGGGCGAGACGGCCCTGAGCTTCCTGGGGCTGGGCTTGCGGCCGCCGATCACGAGCTGGGGCGTGCTGCTCAACGAATCGCAGAACATCAACGTCGTGGCGCTCTATCCCTGGCTGATGTTCCCGGTGCTGCCGGTGATCCTGGTGGTGCTGGCGTTCAACTTCCTGGGCGACGGGCTCAGGGACGCGGCCGACCCCTACAAGTAGGTCCGCTGGCCGCGACCGCGGCGCTCGAGCCAGAGTCCCGTCTCGCGGGCACCCGGCAGGAGCGGCAGGCCCGCCGCCGCGGATTGGGCGACGGCCGGCGCCATCCGCGTCACGGCCCAGTGGCTCGAGAAGAGCGGCTGCCAGGCCCCGCTGCCCAGCAGCGCCGCCACGCCTGCCTGCTCGTTGTAGCCGCGCCAGGCCCAATCGGCCGGATAGTCGTCGGGCAGCATCATGTCGTGGATATGGATCAGCGTGCCGGGCTTGAGGCGCGGCAGCACGGTCGAGAGCAGGAAATCCACATCCGTGCCCGGCATCAGGATGTGGCTCGAATCGATCATCAGCAGATCGCCGGGCGCCAGCGTCTCGAAGGGCGCCGGCCCGCATTGCGGCACCGGCTCGCGGACCAGGCGGATCGGCAGGCGGGCGATGTCGGCCCGCGGCGCCGGATCGATCGCGGTGATCGCGGTCTCGAGCCCGCCATCGGCCACGGCGCGCGCCACGAACCGCGTCGAATGGCCGGATCCGACCTCGACGATGCGGCGCGGGCGAAAGCGCCGGACCAGCGCGTAGGCCATCGCCGCGTCGAGCCGGGGGAACCAGTCCTGGTCGAAGCGCGGCGCGCCCGGCTCGCGGTTCGCGACGATGCGCTGGAAGTCGCCCTCATGGTCGGCCAGCACCGCCAGCGCCTCGGCGAAGATGTCGGCATAATCGGCGAAGAGCTGGCCGACGGCCGGATAGAGATCGCTGCCGCCGCCGGGCGCCACGCTCTCGGCATAGCGATAGGGGATGAAGAAGCCGCGCCGCGCGAAGCCCAGGATCGTCGGCAGCCCGAGCGCCAAGCGCCGCCAGGTGGGGCGCGAGATCATCGCCCATCCCCTCCCCCCTTGCGGGGGAGGGTTGGGGAGGGGGAAGTCTCGATGGGAGAAGCGCTGCAAGGTCTTTGTTGCGACGACCGCGTCAGTCCCCTCCCGGCCCTCCCCCTCGAGGAGGGAGGGGAAAGAGACGAGGCACCTTCTGCAATCACGAAGTTCACGGCCGGAGCGTCAGGCCTTCGCGTGCGACCACCGTGCCGGGGCGCATCTTCTCCGCCGCCTCGGCGATCCGGTCCATGATCGTGTCGTCATGGCTGGGATCGTGGTGGAAGATCACCAGCCGCTTGGCGTTCGCGGCTTCGGCGAGGCGCACACCCTCTTGCCAGGTGGAATGGCCCCAGCCGGCGAAGCGCGGATATTCCTCGTCGGTGTAGGTGGAATCGTAGATCACGATGTCGGCGTCGCGGATCAGCTTGAGGATGCCCTGATCCGGACCCTCCTTCTTATGCTCCGTATCGGTGACGTAGCAGATCGAGTGCCCGTCGAACTCGACGCGGTAGCCGGTCGCGTGATTGGGATGATTGAGGGAGGCGGTCGCGAGCCGGACGCCGGCGCGTGGCTCGAAGCTCTCGCCGGCGCGGAAATCGAGGAAGCTGGTCTGCGCGGCGAAGATCTCCGGCGGCACCGGAAAGAGCGGCGCCGCCATCATCTTCCCCATCACATCCTTCAGCGTGCGGTCGGGCAGAAGATGGCCCGCCCACAGCCGGACCTTGTTCTGCGCGTTGAAGAGCGAGCCGAAGAAGGGAATGCCGACGATATGGTCGAAATGGCTGTGCGACAGGAACAGGTCGAGATCGACCGGCTCCTCGGGCTTCAAGGCGGCACCGAGCGCGCGGATGCCGGTGCCGCCGTCAAAGACGAGGATATGCTTGCCGCAACGAATCTCGACGCAGGAGGTGTTGCCGCCATAGCGTTCGAATTCGTGGCCAGCGCAGGCGATGCTCCCCCGGACCCCCCAGAACCTGACGTAGAAATCTTCGGCTTGGGCCACCTTGCCCACCTCCACGCGCCATTGCCGCCGCCCCCGTCAACCAACCAGAAAGCCCGACAGCGCTCAAGCCGGAAACCGAGAAAGCAACACTGGCCGCATGGTTAAGCGGCGGTTGGCCCGGTGCCCGGCTCCGGGGGCTCTTGCCTCGGACCGGCGAGGGCGGCTATGGCTCCCCCGTCAATCCCGACTTTGCTCTCGCCGATCGGGCGCCGCGCCGGCCTCTTGTCCCGTTCCGGCCCGACCAGAGGAAGCCGTCACCCGTGAATGCCACAGAAGCGGTCCGGCGCGATTCCCGCAGCGATACGGACTGGGCCGGCGTCGTGTTCGGCGTCGCTTTCGCCTCGCTCGTCGCCTACCAGCAGTTCAAGCTGCCGCCCGTGCTGCCGATGCTGCTCGAGCGCTATGGCTATGACCGCATGCTCGCCGGCAGCTTCATGTCGGTCTATGCGGTGGCGGGGCTGCTCTTTTCCGTTCCGGCCGGCCGCTGGCTGGCACGTCACGGGGCGCTCCGCGGCATCACCATCGCCGCCCTCGTCATGATCGCCGGCAACCTGCTCTCGCTCCTGCTGCCGGCGCAGGGCTGGCTGATGCTGGCGGGCCGCGCCCTCGAAGGCTTCTCCTTCGCGATCGGCGCCATTCTGGGACCCGCCATCGCTGGCCGCTGCGCCAGCGCCCGCCATCGTCATTTCGCCATGGCGCTGGCGTCGGCCTGGATCCCCATCGGGCAGATCGCGGCCGGGCTCGGCGCCCCGCTGGCGCTGCGCGCGGATCACTGGCAATGGCTCTGGTATGGCGGCATCGCCGTGACCGGCCTGCTCTGGCTGTGGGGCGCCGCCCTCGACCGCCGTCACGCCTTCGGGCATGGCCAGACCGGGCGCGGCATGGTCGAGCCCCCGCTCTCTTCGCACGAGCGCCGCGGGCTTCTGATCGGCGCCGGAATCTTCCTGCTCTGGTCGGGCCAGTATTACGCCTACATGACCTGGCTGCCGCAATATCTGGTCGAGGCGCGCTCGCTGGGACCGGTCGCCGCCGTGTTCGGCTATCTGCTGCCGGTGGTGGTGCTGATGGGCTTCAACGTCATCACCGGCGAGATCCTGCGCCGCGGCATGGGCGTCACGCTGTTGCTGCTGATCGGGGTCGCCTCGCAGGCCATCAACTGGTGGCTGACGCCGCTGGCGCGCTCGGACGAGGCCGGCATCGCGCTGCTGGTCTTCTACGGCATCGGGGCCGGGGTCACGCCCACCTGCCTCTTCGCGCTGCCCGGCGCCGTGCTCGGGCGCGTCGCCGGCCCCCACGCCTTCGCCATCATCATGACCGGCCGGAATGTCGGCGTGCTGCTGGGCCCGATCCTGCTGGCGCTGCTGCAGCAAGGCCATGGCGGCTGGGATGCGGTCTCGCCGATCCTCGCCATCGTCACCAGCATCGCGACCTTGGGCGCGCTGCTGCTCTATCTCGACGGCCGGCGCAGGACCGTCCTTCAGGGCACCAGGCGATAGCCGCCGGGCTCGGTGATCAGGAGCTCGGCCTGCGAGGGATTCTTCTCGATCTTCTGGCGCAGGCGATAGACATGCGTCTCGAGCGTATGGGTGGTGACGCCGGCATTGTAGCCCCAGACCTCGCCCAAGAGCGTCTCGCGGCTGACCGGCTGCTCGCCCGCGCGGTAGAGATAGCGCAGGATCGAGGTCTCTTTCTCGGTGAGGCGGATCTTCTTGCCGGTGGCCTCGTTGAGCAGCAGCTTCGAGGCGGGCCGGAAGAGATAGGGCCCGATCGCGAAGCTCGCATTCTCGCTCTGCTCGTGCTGGCGCAGCTGCGCGCGAATGCGTGCGAGCAGAACCGCCAGCTTGAAGGGCTTGGTCACATAGTCGTTGGCGCCGGATTCGAGCCCCAGGATGGTATCGGCATCGCTGTCCGCGCCGGTGAGCATGATGACCGGGGATTTGACGCCGGCGCGGCGCATCAGGCGGCAGAGCTCGCGCCCGTCCATGTCGGGCAGGCCGACATCGAGGAGCACGAGATCGAAGCTGTCCTCCTTGCTGGATTTGAGAGCGGCATCGGCGGCGCCCGCCTCGACGATGTCGAACTCCTCATGCAGCGTCAGCTGCTCGCTGAGCGAGCGGCGCAGCGCCTCGTCGTCATCCACCAGGAGAATTTTACGCCGCGGCTTCATGATGTCTTTCGAATCCACCCCTGCCTTGGAACCCGGGCCGCAGCGACGCGCCGCGCCCGCGGGTCTCGATCGCCGGTGCCCAGCCCCCGACCGGATCCCGACCTCGATCCTGCGCCAGTAAACGGGAGACGGGCCTCCCTCTCAAGTCGGGCAGCGGCGCGTTTGTCCCCGTTTCGCTCCCGGTTGCCCCGCGACCCGGGCGCTCAATATCACCGCCGGGCCCGTCCCCGCAAGCCGGCCCGGGCTGGCGAGAGCCGGCCGGGCTGATTACAGACAATTGATTTGACGAGGTTTATTCGAATCTGCCAGCGGACACCGCGCCGCCTTGACCCCGAGGCCCCAGGGCGGCCTAATGCCGGCCCTAATCCGGATCGAAAGCTTTCCTTCGGCGGCCTTTCGCGGGGGCGCCTGCTAGAGTTGAGTTCATGACCGAACCCGTCCTTGACCAGAGCCGGAACGCGGCGGCGTCCGAATTGTCGGCCGCCGCGGCGATCGCCGTCGATCGCGCCACCACGGAGTTTCGCCGCGGGCAGCCGGTGCTCATCCTGGGACCCCAGGCGGCCTGCCTCGCGGCCGCGGCCGAGACCGTGGCCCTCGCGGGCTTGCGTCGGTTGCGCCAGGCGGGGCCGGCGCTGCTGGTCCTGACCGGACGGCGCGCCGCCGTGCTGGGCCTGGCCGCGAGCCAAGGGGTGCCGACCCCGGCCAATCTCGAAGCGCCGAACGAGCGGCCCTTCCTGGTCAGCCTGCCGGCGGGCGCGGATGCCGAAGCCGTGCTTCGTCTGGCCGATCCGACCGCGGTGACGGCGGCTTTGGCGCCGGACCTGCCGCCACCGCCCTTCCCGGACGAGCTGGCGGCCGCCTCGATCCATCTGGCCAAGCTCGCGCGCCTGCTGCCCGCGGCCGTGGTGTCCGCCCTGCCCCCGCGCAGCGCCGAGGAGCATCTGCGCATGGCCGCAGCCGAAGGGATCCTGGCGGTCTGGGCCGGGGACGTGGCCGCCTACGAGACCACGGCCGCCGTCACGCTGCAGCCGGTGGGCGAGGCGCGCGTGCCAATGGAAGGAGCCGAGGATGCGCGCATCGTGGCCTTCCGGCCCAGCGACGGCTCGACCGAGCATCTCGCCATCATCATCGGCCAGCCCGACCCCGCCAAGCCGGCCCTGGCCCGGCTTCATTCCGAATGTTTCACCGGCGATCTGCTGGGCTCGCTGCGCTGCGATTGCGGCGAGCAGCTGCGCGGTGCCATCGCCGAGATCGAGCGCCAGGGCGGCGGCATCCTGCTCTATCTCGCCCAGGAAGGCCGTGGCATCGGGCTGGTGAACAAGCTGCGCGCCTACCGGTTGCAGGACCAGGGCGCGGATACGGCCGACGCCAACGAGCAGTTGGGATTCGAGGCCGACGAGCGGATTTATCTCGCGGCGGCCGAGATGCTGCGCCGCCTGGGCTTCAAGACCGTCCGGCTGATGACCAACAACCCGGACAAGGTCGCGGGCCTCGAGCGCCTCGGGATCGCGGTGGCCGAGCGCGTGCCGCTGGTGATCCCCGCCAACCGCTTCAATCGCGACTACCTCACCACCAAGGCCCGCAAGTTCGGCCACATGTTCTAGCGCGGCCGGCATCGGCCCGCGGGGTCGGGCCGATGCGCCCTGCTCTGCACGCGGCAATATTTGCCCAGGGTTGCGGCGGCCGGTGCCGGAATTCCCGCCCGGGCCTGGCGGCAGGACAGGCAACCCGTTGAAAAGGCGCGTTTCGAAATCGGTCCCGTGAGGCCGGCGACGCCGATCGGCCTGGCATCGATCCTGCATTGAAGGAGCCCAAAGGGCCCCTTCATGCCGGTCGAGCTCGACTCTCCATTCCGACTCCAGACCCCCGTCCACCCGCGCTACGGCAGCACGACGAAGCCGGCCGCGACGGGAACGGGCGGCTTCGCTGCGACCTTGGCGGCGGCATCCGCCGGCAGCCCGCCCGCCGCCGATCCCGCCGCGATGACGACGGCGGCCGGGACGCCGGCCGCCGACGCGACCGCATCCGACGAGCAGGGCGGTCCCGATCCCAGCTTCATGGATCCGCATGAGCGCACCGTCGCCTTCACGCGGCGCGATTGGAAGCCGCAGGCCGACAGCAAGGATTTCCATCCGTTTGGCGATGACGGCTTCACCATCGACGACGTGGTCGACGTCATCAATCCGCTGCAGCACATCCCGGTCGTCAGCAGCGTCTATCGATGGCTCACGGGCGACACGATCTCGCCGGCCTCCGAGCTCGCGGGCGGCGCGCTCTATGGCGGCGTTGTCGGGCTCGCCTCCGCCGCGGGCACGCTCATGCTCGATGCCGTCACCGGCGGCGCTGCCGATCAACAGGTGATGGTGGCGCTGCTGGGCCCCTCGCCCTTTGCCGATGCCCCGGCCGACACAGCCGCGGCCCCCGACCTGGCGAGCACGGAAACCGCCGCACCGGCCGCGACCGAGATCGCGCAGGCGCCGACAAGCGATGCCGGCATGCCCGCAAGCCGCGGTGCCGGGATGGCCAGCGCCGCGATCGAGGCCTCGGCGCCCGACGCCTTGCAGGAGATTCCCGAGGGACTGGTCGAGACCCTGTCGCAAGCGCCCAATGCGGCCCGGGCGCCCGCCGATGCGGCCTTGCCGCCCGCCGCCACGGCCCAGCCGGCCAGCTCGGCCCAGCCTCAGGTGATCGGCGCCGGCAGCGTGACGGACTCGTTGCCGGTGGTGCTGCCGCAGACCGCGGCCGCGAGCGCACGCGTGACCGAGGCGCCGAGCGCCGCCGCCGCCGCCGACCCGGCCTTGCAACCGGCGCGCACCCTGAAGCCGCTGCCGCCGCCCTTACCGGCCGGCTTCACCGTCCGCAATCCGGCGCCGATCGACACGCAGGGCCTGGGGCGCTCGCTGGGGCCCGCCAACCTGAAGCCGGTCGATACCGCGAATGTGCCGGCCGCGATGTCGCGGGCACTCGACAGCTATCGCAAGATGATGCAGGAACGCAGTCGGGAAGCGGTCCCCGTGCCGGGACTCGACTTCCAGAGCTGAGGGGGACACTCGTGATCCATCGCACCAGGATTCGCTTGCGCGCGAGCTCGCGTTCCCGGCTCGCCGGCCGGCGCCGGGTCGGCACGCGGCGCAGCGCCTTGCGGGCTTCCCTGGCGACGGGGATCGTCGCCCCGCGTCCGCCCGCCTCGCCGGCGCCATCCCTCCTGAACTGATCGCTCGCCGTCCGCGGCAGGGCAGCGCTCACGCCGCGCGCGGGCGCTCCCCGAAGATCGCCGTGCCGACGCGGACATGGGTCGCGCCGAAACGGATGGCGATCTCGAAATCGCCGCTCATCCCCATGCTGATCGCCGGAAGCCCGTGCTGGCGCGCAAGCTGAGCCAGCAGCGCGAAATGCGGCGCCGGCTCTTCATCGACCGGCGGAATGCACATGAGGCCTTCGACCGGCAGGGCCAGCTCGTCGCGGCACAGCGCGATGAAGGCGGGTGCCGCTTCCGGCAGGATGCCGGCCTTCTGCTCCTCCGCGCCGGTATTGACCTGGATATAGAGCCGGGGCAACCGCCGGCCCTTGTCACGTTCGGCGACGAGGGCGCGGGCGAGCTTCTCGCGGTCGAGCGTTTCGATGACATCGAAGAGCGCCACGGCGTCGGCGACCTTGTTGGTCTGCAGCGGTCCGATCAGATGCAGCTCGAGCCCGGGATAGCGGTGGCGCAGCGCCGGCCATTTGCCCTGGGCCTCCTGCACCCGGTTCTCGCCGAAAAGCCGCTGCCCGGCCGCCAGGGCCTCGAGGCAGGCCTCGGCGTCATGGGTCTTGCTGACGGCGACCAGATGGACGCCGGCCGCGGGTCGCGAGGCCGCCTTGGCGGCGGCGGTGATTCGGGCCTGGATCTGCTCGAGGCGCGAAGCAATGGACAAGGCGGGCGCCTCGGTCATGGCGGTACTCACGGGCGGCCCTGAAGGGGAATATCGGCGGCGAGCGGGCCGGTGCCGCCGTCCGGGCGCTTCATAGCATGGCGCCCAAACGAAGGGGAGCCACCGGCCCCCCGGCCGATGGCTCCCCCAAGATCGCGGTACCCCCGACTGTCGATCGCCCAGGTGCCGCGACAGAGCCGCGCAACGAACGTCGCACGTCACGCCCTTGTCGGCGGCGGACCCAGGGGGTGACCCCCCAGGCCCGCCGATCCGAGAGATCGGTCGTTCGATCAGAAGCCGATATTGAAGCCCACACCCATTTCCCAGGTGTGGTCGTCGCCATCGGAATTCGCATCGTTGATGTACTGGTGATAGCCAGCCATCGCCTCCAGGTCGATGCCCGGAGCGAGATCGTAGCGGCCGGTGAACTCGACGATATCGAGCGTGTCGACATTGTCCTCGGACGCGAACTCGTAGCTGCCGTGAGAGTAGGCGAGACCGACGGTCCAGGCGTCCCAGTTGTAGGTGACACCGCCGCCCGCGACCCACTTGTCAACATCGTCCGTGGCGGTCGTGTTGCGATAGTTGGCCTGGTAGGAGCCGGCGCCACCGATGGTGAAGCCCGAGAAGCTGACGATCAGGTGGCCGCGCACGGTCCAGCTGGTGTCGTCCTGGCCGCCCAGGGTGTTTTCCCACTGACCTTCACCGGCGCCGACACCGGCAACCAGCTTCGTGCCGTTGAAGTCATGGGTGAAGTTCAACGCGGCGGCGAACACGTTCTGGATCTGGCCGGTATCCTGCGAGGAGGTGGTGCCGCCCGGACCCGACCAGTAGGAGTAGGTGTCCTCACCGCGGCGATCCGGCGCGAAGGACACCGCGAAGTTGAAGCCCGCGAAGGTCGGGCTGAAATAGAGGATCTTCGTGGCGTCGCCGGTCAGCTTCATGACGGTGGTGTTCGTCTGAAGGGCCGACGCGCCGCCGACCTTGCTGTTCGCGAACTCGATATGCGGCGAGTCCACGCCGAACAGGCCGTTCGAGGCCGACGGGATCAGGTAGCCGAGCTGTTCGTAGGCTTCGTCGTCGTCGCCGAAGCGGACCTGGCCCCAGCCGCCCTTGAAATAGGCCCAGACCTCGTCGATCTGGTCGTCGGACTGCTGGCCTTCCATCTCGATGCGGGCGCCGACGGTGAGGCCGTTGTCGAGCGTGGTCTCGCCCTTGAAGTGAACTTCGACGTCCTGGCGGAAGACGACGTTGCGGGTGTGGTTGCCCGGTTCGCCGGTGTCGTCGTCCTGGCTCAGAATCAAGCCAGCCGCGCCCTGATAGTAGCCGCCGAGGCCGAGTTGGATGCCCTGCGCCGCGTGGGCGACGCTGGTGAGCGAAGCGGCTGCGACCATGGCTGTCGAGCCGAGCAGAATCTTCTTCATCGTGATACTTCCCCTAGATTTGATACCGGCCGTCAGAACAGCCGGCGGGCCCTCAATCTTGTGCGTCCCACCTCGGCCGATTTGCCCCATCCGCTTCATTAACGGCGTTAGGACCGAGGTGAACGTCGCTTTAGGGTTATCGCGGGCCGGCGCGGGCTGAGCAAATTAAGCTTGGATGACAGCGCCAGCGCGCGACACACTGTTGCTCGTTGGCAACATTGGACGTAACCCTATCGTCATAATCGAGGGGGTGCAATTTAGAGTTGCTTACGTCTAGAGGTTGTCCAGGGCGACAGGATGTCGCCGAACGGGCCGGCCGGCTATAACGCTCCAGCCGGCAGATTGGTCAGCCAAATTGACAAAAAAGAAGAGGGGCGGCTTTCGCCGCCCCTCCGGGACGCCGGTACCCCAAGGCTTCCGCCGGGTTCAGAACCCGATATAGAAGCCCACGCCAGCCTCCCAGGTCTTGTCGTCCTGATGGCCGGTATCGCCGGCATTCATGTCGTTATAGCCGACCATGCCATCGAGCGAGATACCGGGGCCCAGATCGTAGCGGCCGGTGAACTCGACGATGTCGATCTTGTCGTCGTCGTTCGAGGGCGTGTACTCGTAGTCGCCGTGCGACCAGGCGAGACCGACCGTCCAGGCATCCCAATTGTAGGTCGCGCCGATGCCCGCCACCCAGTAATCGGTGCCGGCCGAGCTCTGCCAGTTGTCCCGATACATGCCGCTGCCGCCGATGGTGAAGCCCGAGAAGCTCACATCGAGATGGCCGTTCACGCCCCAGGTGGTGTCCACGTTGGCGCCGGAGGCCTTGGTCTCCCACTGGCCTTCGGCGAAGCCCACACCGGTGGCGAGGCTGACACCGTTGAAGTCATGGTCGAAGTTCAGGGCCGCCGCGAAGACGTTCTGAACCTGGCCGGTATTGTTGCTGTTGGTCGTGCCGCCCGGACCCGACCAGTAGGAATAGGTGTCCTCGCCGCGGCGATCCGGCGCGAAGGAGGCCGCGAAGGAGAAGCCGGCGAAGGTCGGGCTGAAATAGATGATCTTCGTCGCATCGCTCGAGATGTCCATCAAGGTGCTGTTCGTCTGGAACACGCCGTTGGTGAACCCGCCATGGTTGTTGGCGAACTCGAAATAAGGCGTGTCGACACCGAAGATGTTGGAGGCCGAAGGGATGATGTATCCCAGCTGCTCCGTCGCGTCGTCGTCGTCGCCGAATCTGAGCTCGCCCCAGCCGCCCTTGAAATAGGCCCAGACCTCGTCGATCTGGTCGGTGGACTGCTGGCCCTCGAGCTCGACGCGGGCACCGACGGTGAGACCGTTATCGAGCGTGGTCTCGCCCTTGAAGTGGATCTCGACATCCTGACGAAAGACGATGTCGCGGGTGTGATCACCCGGATCGCCGTTGCCGTCGCTCTGGTCGAACAGAAGGCCGGCAGCGGCGGCATAGTAGCCGCCGATGCCCAGCTGGACTCCCTGGGCGGCTTCGGCGTGACTCGCAACCAGACCGGCAGCAACCAGCGCCGTTGTTCCGAGCAGAACATTCTTCATAACAGTGGGCTCCTATCATTGGAGGTTCGAGACGCGTCTGCACGCCCTCGTCCTCGTTGCGGCCCCGCGATCGCGATTACCCCCTGGTCTCTCCGGGACACAGCCCATTGAGGTTGCGGCATGAGAGAAAGGGATCACGTTAGCTGGCCAAAATTGAATCCACCCACCGCGCAAGACCATCTCGCCCGCGGCCCGATCGGGTCAAGTTAACTACCCGGAAAGGCTCCATTTGCCGCCGGCTGTTGCGGCCGGATCACACGCTTTCCATCGGTTCATGAACGCTTGCTCAGATTGCGAGGCCATGCACGCGCCGGTTGTGCCTTATGCAATCGGAGATTGAGTGCCTTGATCGCTTGCGGCAGAGGGGGAAATCGAGGCATTCGCGTTCAGGGCCGGCACGGATCACCGCATGAACGGCGAGAGCCTGCTCATGGGGGTTCGTTCACCCGCGTTCTGCGATCGCGATGCGTGAATTGCCTCGAGGTGACTCGAGGCGAGTCTCTCTTTGCGGCCGGGTTTCACATCTCGCCGCTTCGCTCGAGACGCGGCGGTTCGGCTCTTCCGGAGAGAGGCCGACAGGGCGCAATGGAACGGCGCGTGGCGCGGACGCTTCCGGTGCCGCCTCGCGATGGGACAAAAGAGGACAAAAGAAAAGAGGGGCGGCCTGGGCCGCCCCTCCGGGATCCGAACGTCGGAAGCTGTCGGGATCAGAAGCCGATGAAGAAGCCCACACCGGTCTCCCAGGTGTCGTTGTCGTTGTTGCCGGTGTTGTCGCCGGCATTCAGCGTGTTGTAGCCGATCATCGCGTCGAGCGAGATGCCGGGGCCCAGATCGTAGCGGCCCGTGATCTGCACGATGTCGATCGTGTCCGACGAGCTGCCGCTGTACCAGTATTCGTAGTCGCCGTGCGAATACGAGAGACCGACCGTCCAGGCATCCCAGTTGTAGGTGACGCCCGCGCCGGCGGTCCACAGATCGGCGCCGCTGGCGCTGTAGAAGTTGTTCTGGTAACGGCCGGCGCCGCCGATCGTGAAGCCCGAGAAGCTGACGATCAGGTGGCCGTCCACGCCCCAGGTCGTATCGACGTTGGTGCTGCCGCCGGTGTTCTCGTACTGGCCTTCGGCGAAGCCGATGCCGGCGGCAAGGCTGACGCCGTTGAAGTCCTGGTCGAAGTTCAAGGCCGCCGAGAAGACGTTCTGGATGCCGAAATCGTTGCTGTAGGTCGTGCCGCCCGGGCCCGACCAATAGGAGTAGCTGTCCTCGGCGCCGGTGTCCGGTGCGTAGGAGACCGCGAAGGAGAAGCCCGCGAAGGTCGGGCTGAAATACATGATCTTCGTGGCGTCGCCCGAGATGTCGAGCACGGTGCTGTTGGTCTGGTTGAAACCGTTCGTGAAGCCGCCATGGTTGTTCGAGAACTCGAAATAGGGCGTGTCGACGCCGAAATCGTTCGAGGCGTTCGGGATCAGATAATGCAGCTGCTCGCTGGCGTCGTCGTCGTCGCCGAAGCGCAACGAACCCCAGCCGCCCTGGAAGTAGGCCCAGACCTCGTCGATCTGGTCTTCGGACTGTTGGCCTTCGAGCTCGATCCGCGCGCCGACCTGCAGGCCGTTGTCGAGCGTGGTCTCGCCCTGGAAATAGACCTCCACATCCTGGCGGAAGACGACATTGCGGGTGTGCTGCCCCGGATCGCCGGTGCCGTCGTCCTGGCTGAGGATCAGGCCGGCCGCGGCCGCGTAATAGCCGCCGATGCCGAGTTGGACGCCTTGCGCAGCCTGGGCCTGGCTCACGGCGAGCCCGGCCGCGACCAGCGCGGTCGTGCCGAGAAGAACATGTTTCATGACAGTCGGCTTCCCCTTCTTGGAATGGCGACCGAAGGCACTGGACGGCTTCGGTCTCTGATGCCGGCTGTAACCTGCCTCTCTCCGTTCCCTTGCCTTTGAGCTCCCTGGCTCAAGGCCCCCCGGAACGGAGCTTTGCTCGAGCGATCGTTACGCCGGCGGATGAATGATGGTCGCGCCGGCGGGAACATACCCACCGGTTGCACGATCATGTCCGCGAAGCGTTTCGGTCAAGCTAACTGCCCCTTATGCCGATGTTTTTCTGCCCACCGTGGCCGTCGGGACACAGAACGGTTCAGGGTTCACCGGCATTGGCTCATGCTGGGCGTCTGGTGCCTGCAATAGGGCGTGGCCGCCGGGAGGTGTGCGTTACGGAAAGAAACCGGGGCTGGCCCAAAGCCGCCGCCGCGAACGCCCTGAAAGAATGGGGGCGGCGCGAGCGAGCGCCCCGGCCGCGGCCGCCAAGAAAAAGAGGGGCGGCTTTCGCCGCCCCTCCGGGCTCTGGCCCCCAAAAAGGCTTCCCGGGTTCAGAACCCGATATAGAAGCCCACGCCAGCTTCCCAAGTGTCGTCGTCCTGATTGCCGGTGTTGCCGCCGGCATTCAGCGTGTTGTAGCCCACCATGGCATCGAGCGAGATGCCCGGGCCGAGGTCGTAGCGGCCGGTCAGCTGCACGATGTCGATCGTGTCCGACGAGCTGCCGCTGTACCAGTACTCGTAGTCGCCATGCGACCAGGAGAGGCCCACCGTCCAGGCATCCCAGTTGTAGGTACCGCCGATACCGGCGACCCACAGATCGGCGCCGCTGGCGCTGTAGAAGTTGTTCTGGTAACGGCCCGCGCCGCCGATGGTGAAGCCCGAGAAGCTGACGATCAGGTGACCGTCCACGCCCCAGGTCGTATCGACGTTCGTGACACCGCCCGTCTGCTCGTACTGGCCTTCGGCGAAACCGAGGCCGGCGGCGAGGCTGACGCCGTTGAAGTCATGGTCGAAGTTCAGGGCCGCCGCGAAGACGTTCTGAACCTGGCCGGTGTTGTTGCTGTTGGTCGTGCCGCCCGGGCCCGACCAGTAGGAGTAGGTGTCCTCACCGCGGCGATCCGGCGCGAACGAGGCCGCGAAGGAGAAGCCGGCGAAGGTCGGGCTGAAGTAGATGATCTTCGTGGCGTCGCTCGAGATGTTCAGCACGGTGCTGTTCGTCTGATTGAAGCCGTTGGTGAAGCCACCGTGGTTGTTCGAGAACTCGAAGAACGGCGTATCGACGCCGAACGCGTTCGAGGCATTCGGGATCAGGTAGTGCAGCTGCTCGGTGGCGTCGTCGTCGTCACCGAAGCGGATCTGACCCCAGCCGCCCTTGAAGTACGCCCAGACCTCGTCGATCTGGTCGGTGGACTGCTGGCCCTCGAGCTCGATGCGCGCGCCGACGGTGAGACCGTTATCGAGCGTGGTCTCGCCCTTGAAGTGCACCTCGACGTCCTGACGGAAGACGACATCGCGGGTGTGCTGCCCCGGATCGCCGGTGCCGTCGTCCTGGCTGAAGATCAGGCCGGCAGCGGCCGTGTAGTAACCGCCGATGCCGAGCTGAACGCCCTGCGCGGCCTGGGCATTACCTGCCACAAGCCCGGCGGCGACCAACGCCGTCGTACCGAGTAGAAGATGTTTCATGACAGTCGGTTCCTATTCTTAGAGTTGCTGCCGAAGGCGCTAGCCACCTTCGGTCCCCGATGCCGGCTGCAACCTGCCCCTGCTCGTCCTTCTGCCTTCAAGCCCCCTAGCTCGAGGCCCCCTGGACGAAACTTCATTCGAGCGATTGTTACGCCGGCGGAAGCTTACCCACCGCCGGCACGATCATGCTCGCGACGCATCAGGGTCAAGTTAACTACAACCCGACTGATGCTTTTTTGCACGGCTGTGGCGCAACGATCACATGATGAATCGACATTGATGGATGAAGTTTCATGAACTGAATAAACAGCTTGTTAGATAGGGAATGAACGATCATCCATGAATTTGGAAACTGGTCGGTTTCTAAGCGGAAACTCGTGAGTTTCTCGACGGAAACCGGCGGGTTTCCTTGCGGAAACCGCGGAGTTTCCTCGTCCGCGGCGGACATGCCGCCGCGAGCCGGGGGGCGAAGCGCCGGTCGCTTGATTGGTCAATGAATCGAGAGAGGGTGCCAGGAATCCCGCTGCCCCGGCGAGGCCTGCGGGATCGTCCCCCCGCATCCGGCCGGGCAAAGAAAAAGGGCGGCCGGAGCCGCCCCTTGCCTGAAGTCCAAAAAGAAAGAGGGGCGGCTTTCGCCGCCCCTCTGGGCTCTGGCCCCCAAAGGCTTCCCGGGTTCAGAACCCGATATAGAAGCCCACGCCAGCTTCCCAAGTGTCGTCGTCGGCGTTGCCGGTACCGGAACCGCCATCCAACGTATTGTAGCCGATCATGGCGTCGAGCTCGATGCCCGGGCCGAGGTCGTAGCGGCCGGTGATCTGCACGATGTCGATCGTGTCCGACGAGCTGCCGCTGTACCAGTATTCGTAATCGCCGTGCGAATACGAGAGACCGACCGTCCAGGCATCCCAGTTGTAGGTGACGCCCGCACCGGCAGTCCACAGATCGGCGCCGCTGGCGCTGTAGAAGTTCTGCTGGTAACGGCCGGCGCCGCCGATCGTGAAGCCCGAGAAGCTGACGATCAGGTGACCGTCCACGCCCCAGGTCGTTTCGTTGTTCGTGACACCGCCCGTCTGCTCGTACTGGCCTTCGGCGAAGCCGATGCCGGTGGCGAGGCTGACGCCATTGAAGTCATGGTCGAAGTTCAGGGCCGCCGCGAAGACGTTCTGAACCTGGCCGGTGTTGTTGCTGTAGGTCGTGCCGCCCGGGCCCGACCAGTAGGAGTAGGTATCCTCACCCCGGCGGTCCGGCGCGAACGAGACCGCGAAGGAGAAGCCGGCGAAGGTCGGGCTGAAATAGAGGATCTTCGTGGCGTCGCCCGAGATGTTCAGCACGGTGCTGTTCGTCTGGTTGAAGCCGTTGGTGAAGCCACCGTGGTTGTTCGAGAACTCGAAGAACGGGGTGTCGACACCGAACGCCGTCGCAGCAGCCGGAATCAGGTAGTGCAGCTGCTCGGTGGCGTCGTCGTCGTCACCGAAGCGAACCTGGCCCCAGCCGCCCTTGAAGTACGCCCAGACCTCGTCGATCTGGTCGGTGGACTGCTGGCCCTCGAGCTCGATGCGCGCGCCGACGGTGAGACCGTTATCGAGCGTGGTCTCGCCCTTGAAGTGCACCTCGACGTCCTGACGGAAGACGACATCGCGGGTGTGCTGCCCCGGATCGCCGGTGCCGTCATCCTGATCGAGGATCAGACCGGCCGCACCCACATAGTAGCCGCCGATGCCGAGCTGAACGCCCTGCGCAGCCTGGGCGTTGCTCGCCACGAGCCCGGCGGCGACCAGAGCGGTCGTACCGAGAAGAACATGTTTCATGACAGTCGGTTCCTATTCTTAGAGTTTTAGCCGAAGGCGCTAGCTACCCTCGGCTCCCCATTGCTGCCGGTCTCGAGCCCCAGGGACCGTGTTTCCTGCCACGCCAGCCCCCTAGACAAGGCCCCCGAGACAGGAATTCGGCATCGACGCTGAATTCCGGCGAATAACCTTATCCCGCTGACATCATTAACGGTCAAGCAAACGGCCGTCGAAATATGTCCTTTCTGTCATACTGTTGCGGAAATGACACAAAGAAGATGAACAGATAGTTAGAAAATCCCAGCAGGAACTATTGCCGCGACGGGACCGCCGCCGGGCGGCGCCGGCGGACGAAACTTACCAAAAGGGCAGGGGCAATGATGGAGGTCGGCTCAGGGTCGGCGCGCCGCGATGGGGATGAGAAGCGGACGGTGCGCAAAGCGAGGGGCAAAGGAGGGCGGTCGCCAACCGCAGCGCCAGCCGGGGCGGGCGGACCGGCGGCCTTTCGATCAGAAGCCGATATAGAAGCCCATACCGGCCTCCCAGGCCGTGTAGTCGGTACGGGTGGAGCCGTTGGCGCTGTCGAGGCTGTTCACGCCCACCATGGCATCCAGCGAGATGCCGGGGCCCAGATCGTAGCGGCCGGTGAACTGGACGATGTCGAGATCGTCGTCGTCGGTGCTGCTGGCATATTCGTAGTCGCCATGCGACCAGGACAGGCCGACGGTCCAGGCATCCCAGTTGTAGGTCGCGCCCACGCCATAGATGAGGAAGTCCGACCCGGCGCCGATCGTGGTGTAGTTGCTCTGATAGGCCATGGAGCCGCCCAGGGTGAAGCCGGAGAAGCTCAGATCGAGATGGCCGTTCAGACCCCAGGTCGTCCGGTTCTGGTTGGGGATCGGATTCTCCCACTGGCCCTCGCTGACGCCGATGCCGGAGGCGAGGCCCAACCCGTTGAGATCCTGATCGAACTCGATGGCCGCCGAGAGCACGTTCTGCACCTGGCCCGTGTTGTTGCTACTGGTCGTGCCGCCGGGGCCCGACCAGTAGGAGTAGGTGTCCTCGCCGCGGCGGTCGGGCGCGAAGGAGACCGCGAAGCTGAAGCCGCCGAAGGTCGGGCTGAAATAGATGATCTTCGTGGCGTCGCCGGAGATGTCGAGCAGCGTGTCGTTGGTCTGGAAGTTGCCGTTGGTGAATCCGGCGTGATCGTTGGCGAAGTCGAAGTTGGGTGAATCCACGCCGAAATTGTACGAGGCGTTGGGGATCAGGTAGCCGAGCTGCTCGGTGGCGTCGTCGTCGGAGCCGAAGCGGAGCTGGCCCCAGCCGCCTTTGAAATAGGCATAGACCTCGTCGATCTGGTCGTCGGATTGCTGGCCTTCGAGCTGCAGCTGCACGCCCACTGTCAGGCCGTTATCGAGCGTCGTGCTGCCTTGGATATAGACCTCGACATCCTGGCGGAACGCGAGGTCGCGGGTATGCTGCCCGGGCTCGCCGCTGCCGTCGTCCTGATGGAAGAGGAGACCTGCGGCCGCCCCGTAATAGCCGCCGAGACCGAGCTCGACGCCGCTGTCGGCCAGCGCGCGCGGCGGGCCTGCAACGTTGACGAGCCCTGCCGAGACCAACGCCGTCGTGCCCAGCAAGGCGAACTTCATCCATCCATCCCCTCCGTCGGCTTTGCCCCGGGATGTCCCCAGGGCTTACCGGCGGCCGGTCACATCCTTCGCCTCCCGCCCCCTCACCGGGAGCATGAAGGCCTATTCATTGAAGGTGCGTCCGAACGGCCAGATGGCAAGCCCGTGCACGGCGTTGCGGATGTCGAGACTGAGATTGACACGGGCGAGGAGAGCCGTGGGCGCCAGGCGCCACAGGGTTAACGTGGCCGGCGAGGATCCCGCGACGATGTGGTTCTCGTCGATGATCGCAAGACCGCGCCCGAAGGCCTGGCGGGCGAAATCGACGGGCAGATCGGCATTCTGGAGCTGCTCCACCGGATAGCGCGGCACCGGCAGGGTGAGGCGCGGCCGGCCGTCGCGCGTCGCGATCAGGATGCAATCGTTCTGCGTGCTGTTGGCGATGATGCCGCCGGCGAAGGGGCGGGCGTTGTGGGTCCAGGTGGGCAGCCGGGCGAAAGCGGTGGCCCGGCCTTCATGGAGCTCGATCAGCCGGTCGAGATTGACGCCGCCGACATAGAGGCGATCGCCGGCGACGAAGACATTGTTGATATGCGTGCTGTCGCCCGCTTCCGGCAGCTCCGGACCGGCGGGATCGAAGCGCCGATAGAGCAGCCGGCCGGAGGCCGCATCGCGCCGCAGGCAGTGGCCCTCGATGAAGCGCCCGGCGGCGAGGTCGTGAACGAGGATCGAATCGAAGCCGGTGGCGGTCAGATAGAGACGATCCCCGGCAATGAAGATCTCGTGGCAGAGATCGAGACAGGGATGCCGGAAGGAACGAAGCACCCGGAACTCCCGGTCATAGACGAAGATCTCGTCGGACGCGGCGATATAGATCTCTTCGCCGTGGAACGCGATCCCGCGCAGGCCCCGGCCGCCGCCGCGGCCGCTCCAATCGATCGAGCCGTCGTTCCAGTCCAGCACCTGGCGATGGCGGCCCGTGACGAGGTCGACGAGATAGGCGCCGCCATGGCTCGAGCCGTGATGGGCCGACCGGACGACGGTGGTGCAGAGCACGATCGGCGCGGTCGGTTCCTGGTTCGGCGACGTCATGGCCATGGACGGGCTCGATCTCAGATCGGGTGGCGATAGCCGAGCAGGGCCAGCGCCGGCCGGTAGTCGGGATGCCGCAGGAAGGCGTCGGCGAGGCCGGGCTCGAGCGGCCGGCGCCGCGGCAGGCTCAAGGCAGCGCCGCCGCGCCGCGCCGCATCGTCGCCGGTGATGCGATCATAGCTTGCCCAGCGCTCCCGCCAGCCGGCGTCGTAGCGCAGATCGAGCGCCGCGCAGAGGCGCTGCAGCCAGGCCTCGGGCTCGGCGCAGAAATCCTCGAACCGCACCATGCCCAAAGGAGCCGCAAGCTCGGCGAAACGCCGATAGCCGACGAGAAAACGATCGAGATCGATCTTTCCCCGCATCAGCGGAACCCGGCGCAGGCTCTGCCACTGGTCGATCGGATGACGGACCGTGGCGATCCGGCGCAAGCGGAAATGGGCCGAGAGCGCGTCCGCCGTCGCCATGCGAAAGCCGGGCGTCTCCACCAGCGGCGGGCCGGTGAAGTCCAGATGGTTCCAGTCGCGGATCACCAGCGACAGGCCCCGTGTCGAGGCCCGCGCCGCGATCAGGCGGATCGAGGCGGCGAAGTCGGGATGGGCGCCGAGACGGTCGATCTCGTCCTCGCCGACCAGGTTGAACCAGTCCCTGGCCTGACGAAGCGCGCTGATCTTCTCGATGCCCAGCGGGTGGATCTCGCTCAGGAGCGCCACGCCCGGCATGACCGCCAGGCATTTGCTGATAGTCGTGCCGCCGGTCCGGGCCAGATGGTGGACCAGCCTCAGGACCGGGCGGGCATCGGAAGCGGGTTCGTTCCCGGTCATGCCCCGGCTTCACCCGAAGAGGCTGGCCGCTCCTGCCACAGCGTCAGCAGCGCTGCCTCGAACGCGGCGGCGAACGCCGCCGGATCGGTCAGTCGCGAGGCCGCCAGGCGCGGGCGGAGCTCGGCGCGATGGCGCCGCAGCCGATCGCGGTCTTGCATCAGCGCGACCGCGCGCTCGACATAGTCGTCGGGCGACGCGGCGACCAGCTCCTTCTCGAGCCCGACCGCCGACAGGAGGCTGGCGCCGACGCGGCCCGCATGGGCTTCGCCCGCGAGCGTCAGGACCGGCACGCCCATCCACAGAGCCTCGCAGCTCGTGGTCGTGCCGTTATAGGGAAAGGGATCCAGCGCCAGGTCGATGCCGCCATAGTCGGCGAGCCCCTCGGCGATCGTCGGCCGCCAGGGCGAGCAATGCAGCCGCGCGGGATCGAGGCCGGCCTCCTGGAAGAGGGCCCGCATCGCCCCGACCGCGGCCGGGTAGCGGAACTGGGCGGCGCGCAATTGCAGCACCGATCCCGGCACCCGGTCGAGGATGCGCGTCCAGCACGCCGCCACCGGGCGATTGATCTTGAGCGCGGTGTTGAAGCAGCCGAAGACCGGCGGCGCCGAAGCCGGACGATCCGACGGCGCCGGCGCGTCGGCCGGCGGGCGGTAGCAGAGAAACCCGCCCGGCAGCCGCAGCAGGCGCTCGCTGTGTCGCCTGTCGCTCGCGCCCGGCGGGTCGGCGATCGCATCGGTGATCCTTCCGTCCACCGCGGCGAGGCCCGTCGTGTTCGGATAGCCCAGCCAGGTCGCCGAGACCGGCGCGGGACGCAAGGCCAGCGTCAGCGGCCGGCCGCCGCTGGTATGGCCGGCGAGATCGATCAGGATGTCGATGCCGTCATCCGCGATCTGCTGTGCCAACGCCGCGTCATCGAGAAAGCGCACGGGACGCCAGTGATCGACCAGCGCGCGCAAGCGGGCCGTGACCGCATCCTCGCCGGGCGTGGTCGAGTAGGCGAAGAGCTCGAAGCGCGCGCGATCCTGGGCGCTCCAGAGCGGCTCGATGAAGAAGGCGCAGGAATGGGCGCGGAAATCGCCCGACAGATAGCCGAGCCGCAACCGGCGGCCGGGATCGCGAAGCCCGGATCGGCCGGACAGCGGCGCCATCGAAGCCGCCCGGTCCGCGATCGACTTACCGAGATCGAGATGCTCGCGTGCCACCGCGTCGGCATCGAGGCCGGCATCGTAGTTGAGCGCCATCAGCAGGCTCGAGATCGCCACGATCGATTCCGGCGATGTCTCGACCGTGTAGCGCAGATGCTCGATCGCTTCGTCGCGCCGGCCGAGATTCATCAGCAGATTGGCGAGCTCGACGCGCGCCTCGGGATATTCCGGCCGCAGCTCCAGGGCCTGGCGGAGGAGAGCTTCGCTGTCGCCGGCATCGGCCCGTTCGCTGCGGGCCCGCGCGAGGTTGTAATGGCTTTCAGGCCGTGTCGGATCGAGCGCCAGCGCGCGCTCGAGGCAGGCTTCGGCCTCGTCCCGGCGGCCGAGCTCGATCAGGCAGGCACCGAGATTCGTCTGCGCCTCGACATAGTCCGGCCGCAGCTGGATCGCCTTGCGGAAACCCGCGAGAGCCGCGTCGGGCCGGCCGACATCCATGAAGGCGCGGCCCAGATTGAAATGGGCCTCGGGACGGTTGCCATGAAGGGCGATCGCCTGCTCCAGCGGGGAGATCGCTTCGTTCGCGCGGTGCAGCAGCACCAGCACGCCGCCGAGATTGCAGAGCGCGTCGAAATGCCGGGGGTTGGCCATGAGGACCCGGCGATAGCTGGCCTCCGCTTCCGCCAGCCGGCCGAGCGCCTGCAGCGCCATGCCGCGCCAGAGATAGGCGTCGAGAAAGTTCGGGTTGAGCTCGAGCGCCTTCGCGAGCTGGACCAGCGCCGCTTCCTGCTGCCCGTCCTGGTGCAGGAGAAAGCCCAGGAGGCCTTGGGCATCGGCGGCACGCGGGAAGCGCTTGAGGACCTCGAGATAGAGCGCCTCGGCCTCGCGCAGCCGCCCGGCCCGGTGATGCTCGATGGCGGCGCGGAATTCAGGCGGCGGCCCCGTCACGGCCCCGGCCGGACGGGCCGGGCCGGGCGGCCAGGGGGGAAGGGGGTGGCGGGACATGGCGCCCGCGTTTATAGCATCAATCGGCCGGGAACAACCCCGGGCCAGGCCTCGGCCGGTTGAGCGACAGCCGCGCCCGGCTCTATCCTCGACAGAAGGCCGTTGCGACCGCCCGGTCGCCGAACCGCATCGCCGACATCGTCATCGGCGGGCTTGGGCTGCCGGGCGAAACGGGGAGTTCCGTACCATCGCGAAATTCGTCTGGATCGCCTCTTATCCCCGCTCGGGCAATACCTGGATGAGGTTCCTGCTCGCCAACCTGCTCTATGGGCAGATCGCGAGCACGGCGGCGCTGCAGGAGATGGTGCCCGACATCCATCGCGGCCTGGTCGGCCACCAGATCCATGGGTCGCGCAAGACCTTGATCAAGACTCACTGGCGCTTCCTGCCCGACCTGCCGCTGCGCGAGGACACCATCGGGGCGATCTACATCATCCGCGATCCGATCGAGGTGCTGGTCTCCAACCTCAACTACGTGATCCTGCGGGGCGAGCAGGCCAGCGGGCCGCAGAACGAAAGCGTCAAGCGCGAGTTCGAGCGGCGCTGGATCGACAGCTACATCGCCCAGGGCGGCTATCAGCGATGGCGCGAGATGGGCTTCGGCACGTGGGAGGAGAATCTGCGGAGCTGGACCGAGGATCCGTTGCCCTACACGCGCCTCGTCGTGCGCTATGAGGCGCTGCGCTCGGACATCGCGGGCACGATGGCGACGGTCTCCCGGTTTCTCGGAATCGAGGCCGGCGAGGCGAAGCTGCAGGCGGCGATCGACCGCTCTTCCTTCGCCGCGATGCAGGCGCTCGAGGAAGCCGAGATCCGGGAGCGTCGCGCCGGCATCTTCTTCGATCCGGCGCAGGCCGCGGGCGGGGACAGGCGCTTCGTGAGCGGTTCCGCCCGGGATCCGATGAGCGCCGCGCAACGCGAGGCGGCCTTGCAGCGCTTCGGGCCAATGATGGAAAAGCTGGGCTATCGGCCCCAGGCGGAATCCTAGAGCCGGAACCGCTCAGTTCCGCTTCGGCAGCGGGAAATAGCCGAAGCGGCTCATCTGCTGGCGATGGGCGGCGACGATCGCGTCCACTTGTTCCTGCGTCATCACCTCGCGCCATTGCTCCGCGCGGCCCTCGCGGAAGAAGCGGTCCGACTTGTCGCTGCGCTCGGCGAAGCCCTTCTGGGATTCCTGCTCGCGCATGTTGCGGAAGGAGCTCTGCTCGATCGCCTTCAACAGGCGCTCGCGCCGGACCGTGAGGCCGAGAAAGTTCGTCACCGCACCGAACGCGCGCTCCGGCTCGGCCAGCATGTCCTCGTAGCGCATGACATGGAGGGCGGGATTGGGCCGCGACGTCCAGCTCGCGACATGCTCGGTCCAGGAGCCCAGCAGCTCATAGACGTGACGCTCACCGGTCTGTGTCTGCAATCCCGGGCGGTTCACCTCGAGGATCGCCTCGTCGAGCGTGCGCCCATAGTGATGCGCGTAGGAGATCACGACATCGAGCGGGTTGCGCACGATGTAGATGGCGCCCGCCGTCTGCTCCATCGTGATCGCCGGCGTGCCGTGCGACATCACCAGGGCGCTGTGCGTCTTCACGAACACATTGTCGGGGAAGATCCCGGTGATGGCTTTGTGCACCCGGGGACGCAGCTGCGCGATCTCTTCGTCCGTCATCTCGGTGACCGGCCGCGGGTCCAGCTGCTGATACCAGCCGGCCGCGGAATCGCTGACCGAGAACTTGTCGATCTGGTTGATGTCGTAGGGCTCCGCGGGGTCGCGGAACAGGTTGTGCAGGAAGACCCGCAGCCAGGTGTTGCCCGATTTGGGATAGGAGGCGAGCCAGACGATCTTGCCCATGATGCGGCGGGTCGGGATTCCGGGTCAGCGCGGATGAGGGTGCGACAGGCTAGATAGGGGAAACCCGCGGGTCCTGCCAGGGAAATCCCGCCCGCCCTCGGGTTCTGCACCCGCCGCTGCGGTTTTCAGCCGCGGCTGGCCGAAATGGCGGCTTTTTGCGGTCCCCGGCGACCGGTCGGCCAGGTCAGCTTTGCGACCGGGCGGGGCCGTCCGTTCCCGCGGCGCCGGCAGCCTTGACCCGTCACAGGGGCTCTGCTTTAAGCTTCCTCGCCGTTACAGATGCTTATCGGAAGGAATGCGGTCATGGCGAGTGGTCGGCGCAACTCCGCGGAGGCGAAGCGCGGGTGGCGCAGCGGGATCCTGGCAGCGATCGCTCTGATGCTGCTGCCGGCGCTTCTTTACGGCTGTGCCTGGGGCGATCCTGATTCGAAATACCCGGATCTGCGTCGCAAAGGCCAGACCACCCCGGCCTATAACGAGCCGGAATCGGTGTTCGGGCCCGGCGGCCTCAATATCGGCAACGCTCAATCGCCCACGGACGAGCAGGGCGGCGGTGGCGGCGGTGCCGGTGTCGGCGTCAACAGCTTCCTCTGGCGCGCATCGCTCGACACCATGTCCTTCATGCCGCTGGTCTCGGCCGATCCGTTCGGTGGCGTCATCATCACCGACTGGTACACGCCGCCCCAGACGCCCAGCGAGCGGTTCAAGGTGAACGTCTATATCCTCGGCCGCACGCTGCGCGCCGACGGTGTGCGCGCCGCCGTGTTCCGCCAGGAGATGCAGGGCGCCAACTGGGTCGATGCGCCTGTCGCGCCCTCGACCGCGACCGACCTCGAGAACGCCATTCTCACGCGGGCGCGCCAGCTTCGCGTCGCGCAGACCGGCGAATAGGCCCGTTGCGCCGCGGCCGGAACGGACGCGGTGGCATGGGAGCTGACGTTCCTGAGACCGGTGCGGGCGGCACCTGCCTGAGTTTGTCGGACCCGCTTTGCGGCGAGGTGTCCCTGCATGCTTCCCGGTGCCGCTGAACCCGAGGTCGCGCCGCTGGCTGAATCAGCGCCGATCGAGGTGATCCCGCCCACGGCGGCCCTGGCGCCGGGCGACCGGCTGCCCAATTTCGTGCTGGCGGACCAGGAGGGCGCCTTCCGCGGCTTCTATGAGCGGGCCCGGGGCAATCCCATGGCGCTCCTGGTCCTGAGCAAGGGCGCTATCGACGGCGAGGTCGCCTCCGTCCTCGCGAGCCTGTCCCGCCCGGCCTCCGATCCGGCGCTCGATCTCCTGGTCATCGCCCCCGACGAGCCTGAAAGCCTGAAGGCGCTGGCGGCGGGAACACCGCTCGCCAAATTCCTGCTCTCGGATATAAAAGGCAGCATCATCAATGGGTTGAGCAGAGCCAGCGGGTTGTCGCCGGCGCCCGGTCTGTGCCTTCTCCTCGACGCCAACCAGCGCCTGCTCGAGGCGAGGGCGGGTGGCGGCCTGGCGGCCTGGGCGATGGGCCGGCTGCAAGAGCTGGCGCCGGCGACCCGGGGCCAGATCCTGGACCAGGCGGCGCCGGTGCTGCTGGTGCCCCATGTGCTCGACCCCGCGACCTGCCGCGCGCTCATCGCGCGCTGGCACCGGCTCGGCCACGAGGAAGGATCCGTCAGCTCGATCGTGGATGGCGAGGAAGTGAACCGCATCTATCACAACATGAAGAAGCGGCGCGATCATGCGATCCAGGACGAAACGCTGCTGAAGACCCTGGTGGCGGTGATCGGCCGGCGGGTTGCGCCGGAGCTCGACAAGGCGTTCGGCTTCAACCGCTTCCGCTTCGATCGCTTCATCATCACCTGCTATGACGCCGAACGCGGCGACTATTTCCGCCGGCACCGGGACAATGCCAGTCCCCAGACCGCCGACCGCCGCTTCGCGCTCACCCTCAACCTCAACAGCGAGGAGTACGAGGGCGGCGAGCTGACCTTCCCCGAATATGGCCCGCACCGTTACCGGCCGGGCACCGGCGGCGCGGTGCTGTTCTCCTGCTCGTTGCTGCACGAAGCCCTACCCGTCACGCGCGGCCGGCGCTTCACCCTCCTCTCCTTCCTGCGCAATCCCGATCCGGCCGGCGCGGCCGGCGGCCCGGCGCGGTAAGCCCGGCAACGGAACACCGGCCCCTGGCATGACCCAGCCGCTGGGATCGACGCAAACAGAAGAAGCGCAGCCGATCCGGTTGCCGGCGGCGGCGATCGCGCCGGGTGATCGCGTCCCCAATTTCATGGCCGCCGATCAGCAGGGCGCGATGCGGCCCTTCTATGAGCGCACGCTGGGCCGGCCGCTCGCCCTCCTGCTCTCGCCCGGACCGCAGACCCTGGCCGCCTATGCGACCGCCCAGGCCGATTACGCGGCCGCCGGCGTCGACATCCTGGCCCTGGTGCCGGGCGACAGCGCCCTCCTCGCCGATGCCGCGGCCCTGCCTTACCTGGTGCTGGGCGATACCCAGGGCCGGATCCTGAACGGTCTCCACCGCGCGCTGGGACGGGGTCCGGGCGAGGCCCTCCTGCTGCTCGACCCCAACCAACGCCTGATCGCGGCCGAAAGCGGCGCGACCCCGGCCGAGGCCGCGCTGCCGCGCCTGCTCGCTTCGATCCCCGCCACCTCGCCCGACATCGTTCGCTCCGCGGCACCGGCCCTGCTGGTGCCCGACGTTCTCGACCGGCCGACCTGCCGGGCGCTGATCCGGCGCTGGCACGATCAGGGACATGACGAAGGCCGGGTCGCCGGCCGGGTGCAGGGCGAGCAGACGCACGAGATCAACGCCGCGCTGAAAAAGCGGCTCGACCATGTCATCCGCGATCATGACCTGACCCAGGTCCTGGCCCAGACCATCGGCCGGCGGGTGGCGCCGGAGATGGCCAAGGCCTTCCTGTTCACGGCGGGCTTCCGCTTCGAGAACTTCAAGATCGTCTGCTACGACGCGGGCCGCGGCGACTACTTCCGCCGCCATCGCGACAGCCAGGGGCCCGGCACCGGCAGCCGCATGTTCGCCATGACCCTCAACCTCAACAGCGAGGAGTACGAGGGCGGCGAGCTGATCTTCCCGGAATACGGCCAGCAGCGCTTCAAGCCGCCGGGCGGCGGGGCCGTGGTCTTCTCCTGCGCGCTCGTCCATGAGGCGCTGCCGGTCCTCTCCGGACGGCGCTTCGCGCTCCTCACCTTCTTCCTGACGTTGGATTCCAGGCCAAGCGGGGATTCCCGACCCGGCGGGGATTCCAAGCCGGGCGGACGATCCTGAAAGGGCCGGATTTCCTGGGCTTCGCGGCAATCCGCGCCGGCGCCCTTGCTTGTCATTCCGAAGGGCCTCCGCTAATCCTAGGCCCCTGTTGTTCCCCTCTTTCCCATTTCCATCGGCATGACGAGCACCCGCTACAACTTCAAGGAATCCGAGCGCAAATGGCAGCAGCGCTGGACCGAGCATAAATCCTTCGCCGCGCGGCGCGATCCCGGCCGCCCGAAATACTACGTGCTCGAGATGTTTCCCTATCCCTCGGGCCGCATCCATATGGGCCATGTGCGCAACTACACGCTGGGCGACGTGGTCGCCCGCTACAAGCGCGCGCAAGGCTTCAACGTGCTGCATCCGATGGGCTGGGACGCCTTCGGCCTGCCGGCGGAGAACGCCGCCATCGCGCAGGGCGTGCATCCCGCCAAATGGACCTACGAGAACATCGCGACCATGCGCGACCAGCTCAAATCGATGGGGCTGTCGCTCGACTGGGATCGCGAGATCGCGACCTGCCATCCCGAGTACTATCGCCACGAGCAGCGCATGTTCCTCGAGATGCTCGAGGCGGGTCTGGTCTATCGCAAGGAGGCGATGGTCAACTGGGATCCGGTCGATCAGACCGTGCTCGCCAACGAGCAGGTGATCGATGGACGCGGCTGGCGTTCCGGTGCGGTGGTCGAGAAGCGCACGCTCTCGCAATGGTTCTTCCGCATCACCGCCTATTCCGACGAGCTGCTGCAGGCGCTGGGCGAGCTCGAGCGCTGGCCCGCCAAGGTCAGGCTGATGCAGGAGAACTGGATCGGCCGCTCCGAGGGCGCGCGCTTCTTCTTCAAGCTCAAGAATGCGAACGAGCGCATCGAGGTGTTCTCGACGCGGCCCGACACGCTTTACGGTGCCTCCTTCGTGGCGCTGTCGCCCAATCATCCGCTGGCGGGCGAGCTCGCGAAGAAGGACGAGGGGCTCGCCGCCTTCATCGCCGAATGCAACCGCATGGGCACCAGCGAGGCGACGCTCGAGACCGCCGAGAAGCAGGGCTACGACACCGGCCTCAAGGCGATCCATCCCTTCGATGCGGGCTGGACGCTGCCGGTCTATGTCGCGAACTTCGTGCTGATGGAATATGGCTCGGGCGCCATCTTCGGCTGCCCGGCGCACGACCAGCGCGACCTCGACTTCGCGCGCAAATACAAGCTGCCGGTCCTGCCGGTGGTGCTGCCGAAGGGCGAGGATCCGAAGAGCTTCGGCGTCGGCAACGAGGCCTATGTCGGCGACGGCACCTTGTTCAACTCGAAGTTCCTCGACGGGCTCGATGTGCCGAGCGCGCTCAAGGCCGCGATCGCCAAGCTGAAGGAGATCGGCCAGGGTGAAGGCACCGTCGCTTATCGGCTGCGCGACTGGGGCGTCTCGCGCCAGCGCTATTGGGGCTGCCCGATCCCGGTGATCCATTGCGAGGGCTGCGGCATCGTGCCGGTGCCGAAGGACCAGCTCCCGGTGCGTCTGCCGGACGACGTCACCTTCGACAAGCCGGGCAACCCGCTCGACCATCATCCGACCTGGAAGCATGTCGCCTGCCCGACCTGCGGCAGCCCCGCGCGGCGCGAGACCGATACCTTCGACACCTTCGTCGAATCCTCCTGGTATTTCGCGCGCTATTGCAGCCCGCGCTCGAACGAGGCGATGGAGCGGCCGGATGTCGATTACTGGCTGCCGGTCGATCAGTATGTCGGCGGCGTCGAGCATGCGGTGCTGCATCTGCTCTATTCGCGCTTCTTCACCCGCGCGCTGAAGCGCTGCGGCTATCTCGGCATCGATGAGCCGTTCGACGGGCTCTTCACGCAAGGCATGGTCTGCCACGAGACCTATCGAGATGCCGACGGCGAGTGGCTGCTTCCGGGCGAGGTGCGCAAGGAAGGCGGCAAGGCGGTCGCGATCGGCGACGGCCGCACCGTCGCCGTCGGCCGCTCGGAGAAGATGAGCAAGTCGAAGAAGAACGTGGTCGATCCGACCCACATCATCGACGCCTACGGCGCCGACACCGCGCGCTGGTTCATGCTCTCCGACAGCCCGCCCGAGCGCGATCTCGAATGGACCGAGGCCGGCGTGCAGGGCGCCTGGCGTTTCGCGCAGCGGCTCTGGCGCATGGCGAGCGGGGCGTTGCCCGACATGGCGCCGGCCGGTGCCAGCGCCGGATCGTTCGACGAGACGGCAACGGCGCTGCGCCGCGCCACGCACAAGACCATCGCCGGCGTGACCGAGGACATCGAGGCCTTCCGCTTCAACAAGGCGGTGGCGCGGCTCTACGAGTTCGCCAACACGCTGGACGATTACGAGACCGGCAGCCAGGGCGGACGCCCCTGGGCGTTGCGCGAGGCTTATGACGCGCTGGCGCGGCTGGCGGGACCGATGATGCCGCATCTGGCCGAGGAGATCTGGCAGCTCCTGGGCGGCAAGGCGATGCTCTGCGACGCGCCCTGGCCCAAGGCCGACGCGGCGCTGACGCGCGACGACAACGTGACGGTCGCGGTGCAGGTCAACGGCAAGCTGCGCGCCACGATCGAGCTGCCGCGCGATTGCGACCAGGCGCTGGCCGAATCCCAGGCTCTGGGCGACGAGCGCATTCGCCGCTTGCTCGACGGCAAGCCACCGCGCAAAGTGATCGTCGTGCCCAACCGGATCGTCAATGTCGTGCTGTGAAGATGTCGCGCGCTGAAGAGAGGCGCAGGCTGCTGGGGGTTTTGGCGCTCGGCCTCGCGATGGCGCTCGCGGGCTGCGGCTTCCATCCGCTCTATGGCGATCACGGCGCCGGCGGCGACACCAACGCCGAGCTCGCCCAGGTGCGGGTGCAGCCCATCCCCGACCGGACCGGCCAGCTGCTCTACAACAAGCTGCGCGACCGCTTCAATCCGCGCGGCAAGCCGGCCGAGCCGCGTTATGTGCTCGAGGTCACCGTCAAGGAACGCAGCGACAGCCTGCTGCTGGATCCGAGCGACACCTCCTCGCGCAACAATCTCGAGCTGACCGCGAGTTTCCAGCTGCGCGAGATCCAGAGCGGCGTCACCGCGCTCCAGGGCCGCAGCCAGGCGAGCATCAGCTACGATGTGCTGGATTCGCAATATGCGACGATCGTCTCGGAGCAGGATGTGCGCGACCGCGCCACCAAGATCCTGAGCGACGATATCAGCACGCGCGTCGCCCTCTATTTCTCGAGCGGCAAGCCGGCCTCCGCCGCCACGCAGCCCGTGCTAGAGTCGCCGACGAGCCCCTTCTCCTCCGGGCCGCCTTCTTCCCTGCCGTCCACCTCCCCTCCGCCCGCCTCGCCCTGATCGGGCCATCCTCGAGCGGCCTCGATGAAACTGACCGGCAAGACGATCGACCGGTTTCTCGCCAAACCCGATCCGCAGGTCATGGCGGTGCTGGTCTATGGCGTCGATGCCGGGCTGGTGCGCGAGCGTGCCAACCAACTCGTGCGCCAGGCCGCGGGCAGCCTCGACGATCCGTTCCGGGTGGCGGCCTTGAGCGGCAAGATCCTCAGGGAGGACCCGGCCCGGCTCGCCGACGAGGCCATGGCCATGTCGCTCACCGGCGGTAGACGCGCAGTCCGCATCGAGGATGCGGATGACGACGTGGCGCCGATCCTCAAATCCTATCTGGCGGGCGCCGCCTCGGGTCCGGCGACCGACAGCCTGATCGTGCTCGAAGCCGAGGAGCTCCCGGCCCGTTCCGCGCTGCGCAAGCTCTGCGAAGGCGCCGACCAGGCGGCGGCCCTGCCTTGCTACCGCGACGAGGGGGCCGGGCTTTCGGGGCTGATCCGGGAGAAGCTGCAGCAGGAGGGGCTCGCGATCGCGCCCGAGGCCCTCTCCTACCTGGCGGCCCGGCTCGGCGGCGACCGCGCCGTGACCGTCTCCGAGCTGGAGAAGCTGGCGCTCTATATGGGGGGCACCGGCAAGACCGTGGCGCTGGCGGATGTGGAAGCCGCGGTCGGCGACAGCGCCGCCCATGCGCTGGACGACCTGGTCTATGCGCTGAGCGACCGCGACACGGCGGGTGTGGAGCGCGGCCTGGCCCGCAGCCTGGGCGAGGGCACGGCCCCCATCTCGCTGCTGCGGGCGGCCGCCCGGCATTTCCTGCGGCTGCAATGGGCCCTCGGCAAAGCCGACCAGGGTGGCATTGAGGGCGCGATGCGCAGCCTCCGGCCCCCGGTCTTCTTCAAATACGAGGATCGCTTCAAGGGCGCCGCCCGGCGCTGGTCACCGGCCGGGATCGCCACCGCCCTCGAGCGGCTGCTCGCCACCGAGCAGCTCTGCAAGCGCAGCGGGTCGCCGGCCGAGACCCTCTGCCGGCGGGTGTTCCTGGAGATCGCGAGCCTGAAACCCGGGCGGTGAGGCTGGCCCGGTCGCCGTTTATGCTGCGCAGAATAAGATTGTCGGGGTGCAGCATGGCTGCAGCATGAAACATCCCGGGCGCAGCATAAGTCCGGCGGCCCTGCAGCATTCCGCAGCATAAAGGCTTCGTCGGACGGCTATTCTTCGGTGGCTTTGGGGGAATGGGCGGCCCGGGTCAGCCGCTGCAGCAGGTCGTCGAGCTGGTCGAGGCTCTTGTAATGGACGGTCAGCGCCCCGCCCTGCCCGTCGAAATGGATCGAAACCTTGAGCCCCAGCAGGTTGGAGAGGTCGCGCTCCAGCGCCAGCGTGTCGGCGTCATGGGCCGCCCCGGGCTTGGACCGGCTGGGCTTGCGCAGGGTGGCGGGCTTGGCGGCGCTCGCCATCCGCTCCGCCTGGCGCACATTGAGGCCCTGGCTCACGATCTGGCGGGCGAGTCCCACGGGGTCCTTGGCCGTGACCAGCACGCGGGCATGGCCGGCGGTCAGCTCGCCCTTGTCGAGCAGCGCCTTGATCTCGATAGGCAGCCCGAGCAACCGCAACATATTGGCGATGTGGGACCGGCTCTTCCCTACATGTTGTGCCAGGTCCTCTTGCGTGTTCTTGAATTCCTCGAGCAGGCGGCGATAGCCCTCGGCCTCTTCCAGGGGCGAAAGGTTCTCGCGCTGCAGGTTCTCGACCAGCGCCAGCTCGAGCGCCTCGCGGTCGCCGAGATCGCGGATGATGACCGGGACCTCATGCAACTGCGCCCGCTGGGCCGCGCGCCAGCGCCGCTCGCCGGCGACGATCTCGTAGGCGTTGGGCTGCTGCGGGCGGCGCCGGACCAGGATCGGCTGCAGGATGCCGTTGGCCTTGATCGATTCCGCGAGCGAGGCCAGCTCGTCATCGCCGAAGATGCGGCGCGGCTGGAACGGCCCCGGCTGGAGCTGCTCGATCGGCACCATCTTGGACAGCCGGACCCGATCGAGCGAAGCGTAGTCGGCGCTTTCCGCCCCCAGTAAAGCCGACAGTCCGCGGCCGAGTTTCTTGCTGCCGTCGTCGATCAAGCCGCCTCAGGCTCCAGCCGCTCCCGGCGCAGCATCTCACTGGCGAGATGGATATAGGCTTGGGCGCCGGGGCATTTCAGATCATAGAGCAGGACCGGCTTGCCGTGAGAGGGCGCTTCGGAGATCCGCACATTGCGCGGGATGACGGTGTCATAGACCTTGTGGCCCAGATGCCCGCGCACATCGGCCGCCACGAGATCGCTCAAGCTGTTGCGTTTGTCGAACATGGTCAACACCACGCCTTGAATCTCGAGCGTGGGATTGAGCGCTTCCTTGATGCGCTGGACCGTCATCATCAGATGGCTCAGCCCTTCGAGCGCCAGGAACTCGCATTGCAGCGGCACCAGCACCGCATCGGCGGCGACCAGCGCGTTGAGGGTGAGCAGACCCAGCGAGGGTGGGCAGTCGATGAGAATATAGTCATAGCTGGCGACGACCGGCTTCAGCGCGTCGCGCAGCAGGAACTCGCGGCGGCTGGCCGAGACCAGCTCGATCTCCGCCCCCGACAGATCGACCGAGGCCGGGATGATGGCCATGCCCGGGACCAAGGTGGGGAGCAGGGCTTCGCGCGCCGTGGCGCTGCCTTCGAGCAGATCGTAGGAGGTCACGGATCGCCGGGCCCGCTCGATGCCGAGCCCGGTCGAAGCGTTGCCCTGGGGGTCCAGATCGACGATCAGGACTTGCTTCCCACAAGCCGCCAGCGCGGTCGCCAGATTGATCGCGGTCGTGGTCTTGCCGACCCCGCCCTTCTGGTTCGCCATCGCCAAAACTTTGGCTTTTCTCAGTGGGTTATCGTTCGTCGCGGTGAGGTCGGAGAGGTTCGACATGGCTCAATCGCAGGACGGTTCCGGTGGGATCGGTGCGGCTGGGAAAGCGCTCCGTCTGCATCTTCCAGCCTTTACCAGCCTCGGTCAATTCGCGCTCGACCTGCTGGCCTTTAAGGAACAGGCAGTGGCTGGAGAGTGCCATAAAAGGGAAAGAGTATTCAAGTAATTGGGGGAGATCGGCGCAGGCCCTACTAACAATTGCGTCGACCTGCATTTTGGGCAGCGTCTCGACCCGCTGGGCGTGAATCGTGACGGAGAGGCCCGCGACTCGGGCGGCCTCGCGCTGAAAAGCGCATTTTCGCTGGTCCGACTCGACCGAATGGACCTCGCCCACCCCCATCGCCGCGAGCACGAGGCCGGGGAACCCGGCGCCGCTGCCGATATCGATCAGGCTCCTCGTGCCAGGTGGCAGCAAGGGATAGAGCTGGGCCGAGTCCAGGATATGCCGGCGCCAGACATCCTGCAGCGTGTTCGCAGCGACCAGGTTGATCGCCCGCTGCCATTTCACCAGCAGTTCGGTGAGCCGCTCCAGCCGGGCCAATGTTTCACGTGAAACACCCGTCTCGGCGGCGAAGGCTTCGGGGGTCAGGGGCATCGTCATCATCGCCTCAGGTCGAGGCGGCGGCCGTTCTTTCCGTCGGCCGGCGGTCGGCGCTGCGGACATGGCGAAGCAGAGCCGTGAGGGCCGCCGGGGTCACGCCCGAGATTCGGCCCGCCTGGCCCAGGGTCGCGGGTCGGACGCGGCTCAGCTTGTCCCGGATCTCGGTCGAGAGGCTGCCGATCGCCGCAAAATCGAGGTCGGCCGGCAGCGCCAACGACTCCTCGCGGCGGAAGGCCCGGATATCGGCCTCCTGGCGCTCCAGATAGCCGGCATAGCGGCCCTCGATCTCGAGCTGCTCACCGATCGCCGCCGGGATCTCGGCCAAGGCCGGCCAGACCCGGGTGAGCGCCGCCAGGGTGATCCCCGGATAGCCCAGCATCTCGGCGGCGCTGCGCCAGATGCCGTCCTGGTTAACGGCGAAGCCCTGCGCCCGCAGCCGGTTCGGCGTCTCCCGCAGCGTCGCGACCAGGTTTCTCGCCGCGGTCAGGGCCGCCTTCTTGCGGTCGAAGTGACGGGCGCGATCGGCACCGACGGCGCCGGCCGCGATCCCCTTCTCCGTCAGCCGAAGATCGGCATTGTCGGCCCGGAGCATGAGACGGTACTCGGCGCGCGAGGTGAACATGCGATAGGGCTCGCGGGTGCCCTTGGTGATGAGGTCGTCGATCAGGACGCCGATATAGGCGTCCGCCCGGTCGAGGACGAAGCCGTCCCCGCCCCCGGCCTTGAGGGCGGCATTGATGCCGGCCATCAACCCCTGGGCCGCCGCCTCCTCGTAGCCCGTGGTGCCATTGATCTGGCCGGCGAGAAACAGGCCCGGCACCCGGCGGGTCTCCAGGGTGGCGCTCAGCTCGCGGGGATCGATGAAGTCATATTCGATCGCGTAGCCCGGCCGCAGGATTCGGGCCTGCTCCAGGCCCGGGATCGTGGCCAGGAATTCCGCCTGCACCTCGGCCGGCAGCGAGGTGGAGATGCCGTTCGGATAAACCGTTGAATCCTCGAGCCCTTCCGGCTCAAGGAAGATCTGGTGCCGGTCGCGGTCGGCGAACCGCACTACCTTGTCCTCGATCGAGGGGCAATAGCGGGGGCCGGTGCTCTTGATTTGGCCGGAATAGATCGCCGAGCGGTGCAGATTGCGCCGGATCACCTCATGGCCGGCAGCACCCGTCGCGGTGATATGGCAGTCGATCTGCGGCGTCTCGATCCGGGTGGTGAGGAAAGACATGGGCTGGGGCGGCCGGTCCCCCGGTTGCCGCTCGAGCCCGGCCCAGTCGATGGTGGTGCCGTCGAGGCGCGGCGGGGTGCCAGTCTTGAGCCGACCCATCGCAAAGCCGATCCGCTCCAGCGCCTCGGCCAAGCCGACCGCCGGCCCCTCCCCGACCCGGCCGGCCGGCCGGGTCTCGGTGCCGATATGGATCAGGCCGCGGAGAAAGGTGCCGGTGGTCAGGACCGCCGCCGCCAGACCGAGCCGGCGTCCGGTCGCCGTGACCAGGGCCACCAGGCGGCCGGCCGCGTCGAGCTCGATGTCCTCGGCGGCCTCCTCGAGAATCTCGAGATGGGGCTGGTTCGCCAGGAGATCCTGGACCGCCGACTTATAGAGGCGGCGGTCGGCCTGGGCCCGGGGGCCCTGGACCGCGGGACCTTTGCTGCGGTTGAGGATCCTGAACTGGATCCCGCCGCGGTCGATGGCCCGGGCCATGAGGCCGTCGAGGGCGTCGATCTCCCGGACCAGGTGGCCCTTGGCCAGGCCGCCGATCGCCGGGTTGCAGGACATCTCGCCGATCGTGTCGCGCCGATGGGTCAGGAGGAGCGTGCGGGCACCCAGGCGCGCCGACGCAGCCGCGGCTTCGCAGCCGGCATGTCCTCCACCGACGACAACGACATCGTAGAAATCGCCCATGGCGCGGGACTTTAGTCCTCGACCCTCGCTTGAGTCAAAAGCTCAGCGCCGGTTGGGATCGTCTGACGCAGCCCCGATGTTTCACGTGAAACATCGGTCCGCCTCGAGACCGTCCCGGAGCAGGTTATTTGCCGATACAGAATTCCAGGAAGATCCGTTCGAGAAGATCCTCGACATCGACCCGCCCGGTGATCCGCCCCAAAGCCCGGACGGCCAGCCGCAAATCTTCGGCCAGGAGTTCCGGATCGCGGGCGGTGACGCTGCGCCCCAAGGCGGCGGCCGCTTCCTCGAGGGCCGCCCGATGGCGAGCCCGCGTCAAGGCAGGCGAGCCAAGCGAATCCATGGTTTGGGCAGCGATTTCCGCGATCCGTTCAACCAGATCATTCAATCCGGTACCGGAACGAACGGAAACGGGCAGGAACGGCAGGCCGAGGTCCGGCAGGGGCCGGCCGGCGAGCAGATCGATCTTGTTGACCAGGACCAGATCCCGATCCTTCTTGAGATTCAAGAGGCTGGGCAGTTGCTCCCAAGCTCGTTCCGCATCCAGAACGAAAACTCGGAGGTCCGCACCTTCGGCCCGGCGCTCGGCGCGGCGAACGCCTTCAGCCTCGATTTCATTCCGGGTCCGGCGCAATCCAGCGGTGTCGGCCAGAAGCACGGGATAGCCGCGCAGATCGAGAGCGACTTCGAGCACATCCCGCGTGGTGCCCTCGTGCGGCGAGACGATGGCCGCTTCCCGCTGCGACAAGGCATTGAACAAGCTCGATTTACCCGCGTTCGGAGGACCCAGGATGGCGACCGACAGCCCCTCGCGCAGCCGCTCGCCGCGATGGCCGTCGGCAAGGTGCTGGGCGATGGCGCTGGCCACCGGCGCCACTTGTTCCGCTACCGAAACAATCAAATCGGCCGGCAGATCCTCGTCGGGGAAATCGATCGCTGCCTCGAGTCTGGCCAGGGCTGCCGTCAGGCTCTCGCTCCAGCCGCCATAGAGGGCGCCGAGCGCTCCTTCCAGCTGGCGGATGGCCTGGCGCCGCTGGGCCTCGGTCTCGGCCGCGACCAGATCGGCCAGCCCCTCCACCTCGGTCAGATCCAGCCGACCATTGAGGAACGCCCGGCGCGTAAACTCCCCTGGTTCCGCCAACTTCAAATTCGGAAGCTTGGCGAGAGCAGCCAAGACGGCGGCCAGCACGGCCCTTCCGCCGTGAAGATAGAGCTCTGCCACCGCTTCCCCGGTGAAGCTCCCTGGCGCGGGAAACCAGGCGACCATTCCTTGATCGAGGGACTCGCCGGTGATCGGATCGTTTATGCTGCGCCGCACAATTTTTCGCGGCGGGGGCGCTTCACGGCCGGTCAGCAGCCGAAGCGCGTGGCCCGCGTCAGGGCCCGAAAGCCGCACGACTGCCAAACCCGACCGGCCGGGTGCGGTGGCGGGCGCATAGATGGTGGATTCCTCGCGCATTTCGGTCCGGTTACTCCAGGGAACCGACCGGCGCGGTCCGCCCGCTCACTTCTTCTTGGGCGGGTCGTCCCCCGGCTTCAGCATCAGATGCTCCGCCCGCCCGCCTTCGACCAGGTGCTTTTGCAGCACCTCGTCGATCTCCTCGCGGGTCCGGCAGCGATACCACACCCCTTCGGGGTAGATCACCAGGGTCGGCCCCAGCTCGCAGCGATCCAGGCAGCCGGCCGTGTTGATGCGCACGCCGGCGATCCCCAGCTCCTTGGCCCGCGCCTTCATATAGTCGCGCAGCTTCTCCGCCCCCTTCTCCTTGCAGCAACCCCGGGGGTGGCCGGCCGGCCGCTCGTTGGTGCAGCAAAACACATGGGCCCGATAGAACAGGGGCGGATCGCCCGAGATCTGCCCCTGATCGGAGGCCGCCCGGTCCGGCTCAACCTTGGTCATTCGCTGGTCTTCTTTCCTGCCAATCCTTCCCAGAACGCCCGCTGCATCTTCTCGATGCTGCCCAGGCCGCCCGGGAGCCAGGCCTTGAACATCGCCTCGGCATCCATGCTCTTGAGCGCGGCCATCATGCGCTGCTCGGCCTCCTTCATCACCGCATCCTGAAGCGGCGCCACATCGGGCAACCCCAGGAAGGCACGGGCTTCGGCAGGCGAGCAGTCGATATTGATCGTGATCTTCATGAGCCCTCCGATCGCCGCCTTGGCCGCCCGTCCGCTTCATTGCCCGGACTGAGATTGGGGTTGAGCGGCCGTCCCACCGATCCGACTATATATCAGGAGCGCGCCCGTTCTTTCCCAGGGCCGCGGGTCGATCCCGCATCTGGCGAGATCGACGCCTCCAGGTCAATGCCGCAAGCTTGCCGGTCGAAAGGCTTCGAATCCGTTATGACCTCCGCGCCGGATCTGCCGCCGTCTCCCGCCAGCCCTGAGGTTGAGGCCGACGGTATAGCGCGGCTGGCGGCGAACCAGCTCGGCCTGAGCACGAGCCCCTATCTCCATCAGCACCAGGCCAACCCGGTGCATTGGCAGGTCTGGGATCCGGCGACGCTGGCGGCGGCCCGGGCGCTCGACCGGCCGATCCTCCTCTCGGTCGGCTATGCGGCCTGCCACTGGTGCCATGTCATGGCGCATGAGAGCTTCGAGAACGAGGCCACCGCCGCCCTGATGAACGAGCTCTTCGTCAACATCAAGGTCGATCGCGAGGAACGGCCGGATGTCGACCAGATCTACCAAGCGGCCTTGGCGTTGCTCGGCCAGCAGGGCGGCTGGCCCCTCACCATGTTCCTCACGCCGCAGGGCGAGCCCTTCTGGGGCGGGACCTATTTCCCGCCGGCGGAGCGCTGGGGCCGGCCAGGATTCCCCGACGTGCTCAAGACCATCGCCGGGATCTATCGCGGCGACCGCGGCAAGGTCGCCAACAACGTCACGGCGCTCCGGGATGCGCTGGCCTCGATGTCGGAGCCGCGGCCCGGCGGCGCCATCTCCATGGCGCTGATCGACCGCATCGCCGAGCATCTGCTGCAGCAGGTCGACGAGGAGCATGGCGGCATCGGCGGCGCGCCGAAATTCCCGCAGGAGCCCAGCTTCGAGCTGCTCTGGCGCGGCTGGAAGCGCACGGGCGAGACCGGCATGCGCGACGCGGTGCTGCTCACCCTCACCCACATGGCGCAGGGCGGCATCTACGATCATCTGGGCGGCGGCTTTGCGCGCTATTCGGTCGACGCCGAATGGCTCGTCCCGCATTTCGAGAAGATGCTCTATGACAACGCCCAGCTCGTCGAGCAATACGCGCTGATCTGGCAGGAGACGAAATCGCCGCTCTACGAGGCGCGCGTGCGCGAGACGGTCGGCTGGGCCCTGCGCGAGATGCGCGCCGAGGGCGGCCCCTCGGGCAACCGGGGCTTCGCCTCCTCGCTCGACGCCGACAGCGAGCATGAGGAAGGCAAGTTCTATGTCTGGACCGAGGCCGAGATCGACGCGGCGCTCGGAGCCGATGCGGTTCTCTTCAAGCGCATCTATGACGTGCGCCCCGAGGGCAACTGGGAGCACAAGACGATCCTGAACCGCAGCGCCCATCCCGACCTGATGGACGAGTTCGCGGAAGGGGCGCTGCAGAAGGCCCGCGCCAGACTGTTCCAGATCCGCGAGAACCGCGTGCGGCCGGGCTTCGACGACAAGGCGCTGGCCGATTGGAACGGCCTCATGATCGCGGCCCTCGCCTTCGCCGCCGAGGTCTTCGACGAGCCCGCCTGGCTCGAGGCCGCATGCGAGGCCTTCGCCTTCGTGACGAAGGACATGACGAGGGAGGGGCGCCTGCGTCACAGCTATCGGGGCGGGCGGCTGCAGCATCCGGCGACGCTCGACGACTACGCCAACAACGCGCGCGCGGCGCTGCGCCTGCATGAGGCGACGGGCGATCCGGCTTATCTTACGCAAGCCGAAACGTGGGTCGAGACGCTGGACCGCCATTACTGGGACAAGAACGGCGGCGGCTATTTCTTCGCGGCCGACGACACCACCGATCTCGTGCATCGGCCGCGCAACGCCAACGACAATGCCGTGCCCTCGGGCAACGGCACGATGGTCGCCGTGCTGGCCAGGCTGCATTACCTCACCGGCAAGCCCGCCTATCGCGACCGTGCCGAGGCGCTGGTCGGCGCCTTCGCCGGCGAGATCGAGCGCAACTTCTTCCCGCTTGCGACCCTCCTCAATGCGAACGACCTGTTGCAGAACGCGCTGCAAGTGGTGCTGGTCGGCGACCCGGCCTCGCCCCTCATGGGGGCGATGCGTCGCGCGGTGTTCGACGTTTCCCTGCCCAACCTGGTGCTGCAATCCGTCGCCACCGGGACCGCCCTGCCGGAAGGACATCCGGCGGCCGGCAAGACGGTCGCGGCCGGCTCGGTCGCCGCCTTCGTCTGCCGCGGCCAGACCTGCTCCCTGCCTTTCACGGAGCCCGAACGGCTGAAGGCCGCTCTCGCCCTCGGATGACCGACAGCGCGCTCCTTTCCCGGCAGGCCGTCATGGCCTCGCCGCTCGGCCTCCTGACCTTGACGGAAGAAGAGGGTTTCTTGACGGAGTTGAGCTGGGATTGGGGGAACGACCGCCCGGCCGACCCGCCCCCGGCCGGCTCGCCGCTGCTGGACCGGGCGCGGGCGCAGCTCGAGGCTTATTTCGCGGGCCGCCGCGACGGTTTCGACCTGCCCCTGGCACCGCGCGGCACCGGCTTCCAGCGGAAGGTCTGGGAGCGGATGCGCCGGATCCCTTATGGCGCCACCTGGAGCTATGCCGAGCTGGCGCGGGATGTCGGCAGCGTCGCGCGCGCCGTCGGCCAGGCTTGCGGCGCCAACCCGATCCCGATCATCATTCCCTGCCATCGCGTTCTCGCCGAGAATGGCGGTCTCGGCGGTTTCTCCGGCGCGGGCGGCACGGAATCGAAATCGTTCCTGCTCGAGCTCGAAGGGGCGCTGCCCTTGCGGCTCCTTTGATCCACGACCGATCTCATTTCTGAAGGATTCGATCCCATGGCCAAGACGCACGCGATCCGGATCACCGAGTTCGGCGGTCCCGAGAAACTGAAATGGGAAGAGGTCGATCTGCCGGCACCCGGCGCCGGCGAGCTGCTGCTGCGCCAGACCGCCTGCGGCCTCAACTATGTCGACACCTATCAGCGCAGCGGCCTCTATCCCCTGACGCTGCCCTCGGGGCTCGGCCTCGAGGCGGCGGCCGTGGTGGAGGCGGTCGGCCCCGGCGTGACCGGGTTCAAGCCCGGCGACCGCGTCGGCTACAACGCGGCACCCGCCGGCGCCTATGCGGAGCGGCGCGTCTATCCGGCCGCGAAGGCCGTCAAGCTGCCGGACGGGATCGACGACAAGACCGCCGCCGCGATGCTGCTGCGCGGCATGACGGTCGAATATCTCATCCGCCGGACCTTCCCGGTGAAGAAGGGCCAGACGGTGCTGTTCCATGCGGCCGCGGGCGGTCTCGGCCTGATCGCCGGTCAATGGTTGTCACATTTGGGCGTTACCGTCATCGGCACGGTCGGCTCGGACGAGAAGGCCAGGATCGCGCGCGAGCATGGCTATCATCATGTCATCAATTATCGCACCGAGAACTTCGTGGCGCGCGTCAAGGAGATCACCGGCGGCAAGGGCGTGCCGGTGGTCTATGACGGCGTCGGCAAGGACGTGTTCATGGCGTCGCTCGACTGCCTCAGCCTGCGCGGCATGATGGTGACCTTCGGCAACGCCTCGGGTCCGGTGCCGACGATCGAGCCGCTGATCCTGTCGCAGAAGGGTTCGCTGTTCCTGACCCGACCCAGCCTCGGCCATTACACCTCGACGCGGGAAGAGCTGCTAGAAAGCGCCCAGGCTCTGTTCGACATCGTGCTCTCGGGCGCGGTCAAGGTCCCCGTCAACCAGACCTATCCGCTCAAGGACACGGCCCAGGCCCATCGCGACCTCGAGGCGCGGCGCACCACCGGCGCCACGGTGCTGCTGCCATGAACCCCGTCTCTCAAGGCCTGCTCCCGCCGGAACGTTCCTATTTCTGGGCCTCGCTGCAGGGTCCCGGCATGGAACAGCTGCGCATCCGCCTCGACCCCGTCGAGAACGTGGCGCACAGCTTGGTCATGGGCATCGAGGACGGGCTGCCCTATCGGCTGCACTACAAGATCAAGTGGGGCTCGGACTGGCGCATCCGCAAGCTGGCGCTGGAATCGCACACCACCGACGGGATGCGCGAACGGATCTTCAAGGGCGACGGGCGCGGCCATTGGCGCGACGACCAGGGAGAACCGCAACCGGAGCTCGATGGCTGCATCGATGTCGATATCGCGGTGACGCCCTTCACCAACAGCTTCCCGGTGCGGCGCCTGGAACTTGCTCCGGGGCAGTCTCAGGAGATCCGCGTGCTCTATGTGTCGGTCCCGGGCCTCGCGGTGAAGCCGGTGACGCAGCGTTACACCTGCCGCGAGCAGGCCAATGGCCGCCATAAGGTCACGTATGAAGGCTATCCCGCGGGCTTCAGCGCCGACCTCGAGCTCGACCGGGACGGGCTCGTGATCGACTATCCCGATCTCTTCCGCCGCGTGGCGCCGCGCTGAGGCTTCAGCGGCTCGCGGCCAAGGCCGCGTCGATTCCCGGCAGCACCTTCTGCCATTTTGCGGCCAGTGCTTCCTCGCGCAGCCGGCCGAGCTCGACGGGATCGATCTGCCGGCGCAGGCCGGCGGCCAGCGCCCGTCCCCGGCGGACCAGGAAGCTGACATAGGGCAAGGGCCGCGTCGTTACCTTCTCGAAGGCGGTCGCGTAGCGCTCCACGCGCTGCGCATCGCCCGCCTCCAGCGCCGCCTCCATGCCGTAGCGGTTGAAGAACAGGTGGTTGTGCCAGATCGAGCCGGCCTCGAGCAGCGCCTCGCCTTCGTCGAGCGCCCGCTCCCGCTCCGATCTGTCCGAGGTCAGCATCGCCAGCAGCCCGAGACCCGTGGGCAGGAGGTAGCGCGGCGTCTCGCGGGCGATCGCGACGCCTTCGCGCAGCAGGGAGAGGCTCTGCGGATCGCCCAGCTCATGCTGGACCTGGCCCAGGAACATGAGCCCCTCGGCCTCGAATCGCCGTGCGCTCAATTGCCGGCTGATCGCGAGCGCCTCGACGATGGCCTCCCGCGCGCCGGCCAGATCGCCCATCTCGAACCGATTCCAGAAGCGCATATGCTCGGCGATCATTTCCGCCCGCCGGTGGCCGACCTGCTTGGCGAGCGTCACCGCCGCATCGGCCTCGCCGAGAGCGCGCGGGAAATCGACATCGAGCATGCCGGACAGCGAGTACATCGCCCGGTTCGCGACCTCGATGCGGCGGAAGCCCTGGGCCGCCGCCAGCGCGACACAGCGCTCGAAATGCTGCATCGAACGGATGAAATCGCCATAGACGTAATAGCCGTCGCCGAGTCCGCCATGGGCGCGCGCTTCCTCCTCCGGCGCACCCGCCTCGACAGCCAGCGCCAGCGCCCGGCCATGCTCGGCGACGCAACGCTCTACCTCGCCGCGCGGGAACAGGATGTTGCCACGCAGCCCATGGATTCGGGCGAGCAGGACCGGCAGCTTCAGCCGTTCCGCGTCGGCCTGTGCCTCCGCCAGCAGGGCCAGCGCCTCGTCGAGCCGCTCGAGCACCGAGAGCGTATTGGCAAGACCCAGCTCGGCCTGAAGACGTTCGGCCCCTGGCGGTAGCGATGCGGCCGCCTGCTGGAAGGCGTCGAGCGCGCCGCGGCTGTCGCCCAGCCCCTGCCGGGTCTCGCCCAGGAGCACCGCCAGGGTGCCCTTGAGCGTGTCATCGGTCGCGAGCGCCAGGCCGCGCGCCGTGAGCGTGTTCACGCGGTCGAGCTGGAACTGCGCCATCGCCGCCTGGGCCGCCGCCAGATAAGCCGCGGCGGCGCCTGGATCCTCGGCGCGATCGAGATGCTCCGCCTCGAGCCCGCGATCACGGCCCCGGAACCAGTCCGCGGCCTTGCGATGCAACGCTTTGCGTCGGGCCTTCAGCAGCGAGCCATAGACGCCGTCGCGGATCAGCGCATGGGCGAAGGCGAGACCCGCCGCATCCGGCTTCAGGAGATGGGCGTCGATCAGGGACGAGACGTCGACCCGGTGGCGATCGAGCAGATGCGCCAGCGCCTCGGGATGGAAGCGCTGTCCCAGGACGGAGGCCGCCTGCAGCAGCGCCTTCTCGTCCGGCGGCAACCGATCGAGCCGGCCCAGAACCACGCTTTGCACCGAGGCCGGCACGCTGTCGGCGGCGGCGCTGGCCGTATGGCGGAGAAGCTGCTCGAGGAACAGCGGGTTCCCCTGGGCCCGCGCGATGCAGGCGGCGATCCGCTCGTCGCCGGGCGCGATGATCGCCGCCGCCAGCGCGGTCGCGTCGGCCGCCCGCAGCGGCGCCAGATCGAGCGTGTTGATCGCGGCCTCGCTGAGCTGCGCGCGCCAGGCGCGATCGAGCGGATCGCCTTCGGGACGCGTGGTGACGAGGAGCAGGATCGGCTGATGGGCCGTCGCTTCGGCCAGTGCCGCGACGAAACCCAACATCGAAGGTTCGGCCCAGTGCAGGTCCTCGATCACGATCAGGAGCGGCCCGCGCGTCGCGGCCTGTCGGGCGAGCGTCACCAGCAGCGCCTGCTTGCGCGCGAGGCGCGTGGCATTGTCCATGGCGGCATAGATCAGCCAGCGCTCGCCCCCGCTCGGCAGATCGAGCATGTCCTCGAGCATGGCCTGCTCGCCGGGCTCGATCAGCCGTTCCGCGACCGCCTGCTCGACTGCGGCGGTGCGGGCCGGCTCGCTGCTGTCGGGCCCGAGCCCCAGCAGGCTTCGCGCCAGGGCGGGAACCGCGTCCTGCCCCCGGCCGGCGCCGAAATCGAGGACGAAGGCGCTGTGAACGACGAAACCCTCGCGCGCCGCCTCCTGCGCGATTTCCTCCGCGAGGCGGCTCTTGCCGATGCCGGCATCGCCCCGCAGCACGGCCATGCGGCCCCGCCCGCCCGATTTCGTCGCCGCGATCATGCCGGCCAGGAGCTGGCGGTCATGCCGCCGTCCGACGAAGGGTGTCGAAGGACGGGCGGCGGGCGCCAGGCCCGAGACGCGCCAGGCGCGCACCAGGCCGTCGATGCCTTTGACGGGCTGCGGCGGCAGGGTCGCGGCCAGGACGCGGGAACCCAGGTTTTGGCGCAGCGCATCCGAGATGACGGTTTCGCCGGCGCCGGCCAGCCCCACCAGGCGCGAGGCCAGGTTGACGCTCTCGCCCAGCACCGTATAGCCGCGCGCGAAGCCGCCGGCGACGACCTCGCCCGCGGCGATGCCGATATGGACCGCGAGCGTCCGGCCCGCAGCGTCGGGCGCTGCCATGGCGGCATGGATGTCGAGCGCGGCGCGGATCGCCCGCTCGTCGTCATCGCCATGGGCGACGGGCGCGCCGAAGAGCGCCATCACGGCATCGCCGATATGCTTGTCGACGGTGCCGCCATAGTCGGCGATCGCCCGGTCGGCACGGGCATAGAAGCTTTCGACCAGCGCCTTCAAGTCCTCGGCATCGAGGCGTGCCGAAAGCTCGGTGAAACCCACCAGATCGGCGAAGAGCACGCAGACCGGCCGCTTCTCGCCTTCGGGCGCCGGCGCGGGTTTCGCTGCGGTTTCGGGAGAGGGGGCGGGGTCCTTAGGCTCGAGGGACCGCCCGCAGGACCCGCAAAACCGCGCGTCCGGGGCATTCTCGAAGCCGCAACCGGTGCAAGGGCGCGCCAGCTTCTGGCCGCAGGCGCTGCAGAAGCGGTGGCCGACGGGGTTCTCGGTGCGGCAGCGCGGGCATTCCATGCCAGGGCCAGGCCTTCCGGATCGACGGATGCCGCCCGCGGTCCGGGCGGCCTGCCTATTCCGCGATGCTAAGGCCTGCCCGAGCCCGGCCACAAGGCCGGGACCGCTCACGGACGTTCACATTCAGGAAAAAAAGCCGCAATCAGCCCGCATCCGGATCGGGCACATCCTCGAGGCGGACATAGATCGGCCGGCCGAGCTCGCGCAGCCGGGCGATCTCGCGATCGGCGCCGGGCGAGCGGCCGATCTGGAGCCCGGCGTCGCAGCGCCCGGTCACGGCGAGCGAGATCGCCATCATCAGCGGGTGCTTGTCGTCGAGGCCGGCCGCTTGCAGCACCGGCAGCGCGACATTCACGCCGATCACAGGAAAATGGCCGCGCGCAGCCAAAGCTGCGGCGGCCATGTTCATGCGCACGAGATTGGCGGCCCGCTCTTCCTCGGTCGGCGCCAGAGCAAGGTCGGGTCCGCTCTTTCGAGCGGGCCCGTGAATCTTGCTCTCACTCAATAAAAGCGGTTGATTCACGTATCAAGCCAAGTCGGCTTGATACGATCAAGCGCTAGGGGCCGGCGACGAGGATCAGCAAGGCGGCGACCCGCTACTGATTCATCGAGCTGAAGAAATCGTGGTTGGTCTTGGCCTGCTTGAGCTTGTCGACCAGGAACTCCATCGCGTCGACCACGCCCATCGGCATGAGGATGCGGCGCAGCACCCACATCTTCGACAGCGTGCCCTTGTCGACCAGGAGCTCTTCCTTGCGGGTGCCCGACTTGGTGATGTCGATCGAGGGGAAGGTGCGCTTGTCGGAGAGCTTGCGGTCGAGGATGATTTCGGAGTTACCGGTGCCCTTGAACTCTTCGAAGATCACCTCGTCCATGCGGCTGCCGGTATCGATCAGCGCCGTCGCCACGATGGTGAGCGAGCCGCCCTCCTCGATGTTGCGCGCGGCGCCGAAGAAGCGCTTGGGACGCTGCAGCGCGTTGGCATCGACACCGCCCGTCAGCACCTTGCCGGATGACGGCACGACGGTGTTGTAGGCGCGCGCGAGGCGCGTGATCGAATCGAGCAGGATCACCACGTCGCGCTTGTGCTCGACCAGACGCTTGGCCTTCTCGATCACCATCTCGGCGACCTGCACATGACGCTGCGCCGGCTCGTCGAAGGTCGAGCTCACGACCTCGCCCTTGACCGAGCGCGCCATGTCGGTGACTTCCTCCGGCCGCTCGTCGATCAGCAGCACGATCAGATAGCATTCCGGATGATTGGCCGAGATCGAATGCGCGATGTTCTGCAGCATCACGGTCTTGCCGGTGCGCGGCGGCGCCACGATCAGCGCGCGCTGGCCTTTGCCCAGCGGCGCGATCAGGTCGATCACGCGCGTGGTCAGGTCCTTCTTGGTCGGATCCTGTAGCTCGAGCTTGAGACGCTCGTCCGGATAGAGCGGCGTCAGGTTGTCGAAATTGATCCGGTGGCGAACCTTGTCCGGATGGTCGAAGTTGATCGTATTGACCTTGAGCAGCGCGAAATAGCGCTCGCCTTCCTTGGGCGAGCGGATCTGGCCTTCGACCGTGTCGCCGGTCCTGAGGCCGAAACGGCGGACCTGGCTGGGCGACACGTAGATGTCGTCGGGGCCCGGGAGATAGTTCGCCTCGGGGCTGCGCAGGAAGCCGAACCCGTCCTGCAGGATCTCCAGCACGCCGTCGCCGAAGATCGCCGTGTCGTTCTCGGCGAGCTGCTTGAGGATCGCGAACATCATGTCCTGCCGGCGCAGGTTGCTCGCGTTTTCGATCTGCAGCTCCTCGGCATAGGCCAGGAGTTCCGGTGGGCTCTTCTTCTTAAGTTCCTGTAGATTCATGATGTAACCGAGAAAGCAACGACGGATGGGGAAAACCGAAGGGCGGAGGGGCCGGAAGTGAGGGTCCGGAAAGCCGGGCGGATGCCGGCCTGGAAAGGCCCTGAGGTTCGGTTTTGGTGCGGAGAGTTGGTGGGCTCGGGGGAGGTGAAGCCACCGCTATTGAACGGGGCGATATTTAATGAAGGCCCCCCTCGAAGTCAATGGCGCAGGTAGGGGTTTTTCCTCCTCGCTCAAAACGGTCGCACGATCGCCAGGATCACGATCAGGATCATGAACAGGGTCGGGACCTCGTTCATCATCCGGTAAAACTTGGCCGGATGGAGATTGCGGTCCTGGGCGAAATGCCGGCGCCAGCGCGCGAAGGCCGCATGCAGGATCGACAGGGCGATCAGGAGCGCCAGCTTGGCGTGGAACCAGCCCTCGCCCCAGTAATGGCCCCAGGTCGCCATGGTCAGGCCGACGATCCAGGCCAGGATCATGGCAGGATTGATGATCATCCGCAGCAGGCGGCGCTCCATCACCTTGAAGGTCTCGGAGAGCTCGGAGCCGGGCTTGGCGCCGGCGTGATAGACGAAGAGGCGCGGCAGATAGAGCATGCCGGCCATCCAGGCGATGACCGCGATGATATGCAGCGAGAGCAGCCAAGGTTGCCAGTCGGCATAGCCGGTCATGAAAGCTTCTCCATGAGGATCAGCGGGAGGGCAGGACAGCGGGTCGTTCGGTTCCGATCGCCCGGCGCACCAGGTCGGCCAGGCCGGCGATGAATTCGGGTGCG